>DATKGB010000062.1:0-4038 GCA_035544315.1 Verrucomicrobiia bacterium | reverse complement strand
TTGCATTTGCAAGCACTTGCGAAAGCTTGTAAACACTATGGTCGAAATATCCATTTTGCGAACATGGAGCCTTTCGAACCGTCCGCAAGCGATAAGGCTTACTCGCCATTTCGTCCCCGGGAGCTAGCCGCATGAGAACAGCAATGCGTCGGAAGCGCTACATCCCTAACCTTGCTCGCACATTCAACGTCTACACTCAGCGCTGGCGAATTCCCTGGAGTATTCTCTCGGCAAGCGAGAAGCGAAAGCGCTACGCTCGGGCGCTTCGTGCGCAAGCCAACGGTTTTCGTATCATGTACGTTACCTGCTTTGTGGATTTTGCGAGGCGGCAGCGGCAACTGGATCAATATCAGCCGCAAAGTCTGCCGCGAACCGCTTTGGGTCGACCGATGCCTCCCTTGTTCGGGACGCGTGCTCGAACGCAGGCCCTTGCGATTCTCTGGGCTACGGGGCCCATTACCGTTCGCGAGCTCGCGCGAGCGCGGCGGCATGACAGCTCAAGTACTCATCGGATGATTACTGGTTTGGTGAGGGCTGGGTTAGTATCGAAGGCAACTTCCGGTAGACGATACGTCAGCATAAATCGGACGCACCCCTCGTTCCGAAATCTGACGTTGGTGTTGTCGGCGCTTGCTCAGAGGTCTGGCTTGCGCTTTCAGCGGCAGGTTCAGCGGCGTCTGAACCTGCCAGGCCGTACGGCGCCTCGCTCAACACCCGCGGAAGACTATATGTTCGGGTCGCCCATCCGATCGCAGATAATCTTGCTGCTGGGGGCTACGGGGACGGCTGATGGTCAACAGATGGCGCGGTTGCTCGCGAAGAACTACAACTCGATCCTTTATGCTGCGCAGTCTCTCGAGCGGCAACGCATTCTGCGATCGCAACAGGTTGGGGCGCGGCGCGTGTTTGTGCTTTCCGACGCATATCCAGCCGCAATAGAGTACCGACGTTTTGTTGTTGCCGTGCTGCGGACGCTCCCAAGGTACCACGCACTTGCGGCCGCCATTGGCGCGGTCACGAGGCGATATCGATAGCGGAAATAGCAGAAAGGCCTGGGTGCGGCACATCGCATGCGACGCCGCACTGCGCTAAGCGGCAATGTTCTGCGATGGAGTGTAGCGGCAAGGTTCCTTGTCGGTATTTGCGCTGTCTTCGCATGTGCCGGCTGCTGCCGAAAATCGGACGTCTTCACAAGGGTGCTCCGCGTCGCGTCGTCCCCAAACTATGTGAACACGGCTAGGTGGTCGTATGACCATATCCTTTACGAAATTCGCCTGGAACGGTTAGTGATCATTGCGTCGATGGCCGATCTCAAGCGATGCGGCCGTAAAGTGCGCCGGTCCGCGTGAGGTGAACTGCGTGAGCTGCGGGCGGCAGTTCTATTATTTCGTGAACTCGATCGTGCGAATATCGCCGCCCGCCCGTCTGAACGCCCCTCGGGATTCGGTCATGTCAGGGTGTATTTTCTCCAAGGAATTTGGCTAGGGTGAATATTAGCGAGAAACCGAACGATGTCCGGTCGTCCAAAATACTCGGGGACACCGCGGCTGTCCTGAGCCATCAAGACCGTTGGTAGTCGAAATATTGCGGTGAACTGCGCGAGCGCCGTGGCGCGATCAGATGCGACTCGGAGAACGTTCTCGCGAACGACTGCGATTGCAAAGGTGACTCGGTCCTTCTTAATGACTGCACCATCGAATGTCATATGATTCTCCTTAACGAAGCCCAACGGCTTTGGCAAGAGCCAGCGCAAGTGATTTTTCGCGTCGCACGAACACGTCCGCAGTGAGCACCATTGTGGCCCCGATCGCGAGGGCGGTAAGTAGATTTCGCATTTTAGCCTCCCGATAGAAAGAAATAGGAAAAGTATAGGGACTGTTTGTGCCATACGCATGGCACGTATATGCGGCAGTAGTGGGCCCTGTTTTGTCAAGGGCCACTATGCTCCGCAGGTCTAGGCCGCCGGTTTAAGCCCGCGACCGGTCCAGCGTATAGCCGTATGCACCATGACGGTTGACGGATTGATTGAGTCCGCCGTGCGTTTTGCCGCATCGGCGACGGTCTGTTCGGTCGCGCCGGGTATGGTGTAGACGTATTCTGCGGGCGGCAACTGGTAACGCACGCCATCGGTCGAGGTGACGAAGCGCGAGAAGCCGAGGCTCTCCAACGCATGGTGCAGGCGCTTGTATTTTTCCCCGTCGTGAAGCTCGCCGTGAAGTTCCACACGGATTGCGAAGTAGTGATCCATTTAGCGCCGCGGCTTCCCGGCGCCGTTGTGCGCCGGACGAGAAACGACGTACTTTGCACCGGCCTGCTGCGCCGGTGGCAGCGGCTTGCCTTGAACGACAGTTACTTCGGGACCGAGGTTCCCATTCGGAAGCTTTGCGCGCACCTCACCGCTAATCGGTGACGGTGATCCCGGCGTCATCTTTGGTGTTTTTTTCACTAGTTAATCCTTTACGAACTCGAGTTAGCACGTTTCGTAAAGGGGCCCGCAACCGGACCACTAACTAAGTGACCGGGACGGGACCCCCCGTCTGGCTAGCCCGGTCGTCGTCGTTCACGCAATGATTAGCGACGCCCGAGCCTTCCGTATCGGCCTCACTTCGTGCTTAGGAGTGAGGCCGATACTATTTCGAACATAGGTTCGATGTTCTTGTCGTTTAAGCAGCACGCTCTCTCACAACGGGATCAAGTCATCCTGACTACGCGATGTTGCGATCTCGCGCGTAGCCGCAGCCGTCGCGTCGTCGAGATCGATTTCCGGCTCAGATTGTCCGCCGGACTCGCGATGCGGATTTGTCCAGCCGATGGCATCCTCGATCGTGTTCGCGCCACCGGTGATCGACTTGTGAGCCGTCGACACGCGATCGCCGATAACAACTCCGGACTCCGTCCATATCGGATTCGAGCGACGCCAATCGATCGAGCCTAGCCGCTGCACGACCTCGCGCCAATTTTCTTCGCCAGCTCGAAACAGATCGTAACCGACGCGTGCGAGGATCGCGAGACCCGTGGCCGTGAAGAGGAGCACGCCAACTTCGCGGTACTGGAGAAAGCGCGAAGAAAACCGCTCTTCTGGAAGGCTCGCAGCTTCGCGCAGCAACGGGATCGCCTCGGTCAGTGCGTTAAAATAGTCGATAATCCGGTCTCGCATCTCGCTGTACTTCGGATCCGTAATACTTGTAAGCATACGTCGTGCGCGCGTGTGGAACTCTTCCTCGGCTAGCCCGTAACCACCGGTGAGAAACGTTTTCTCGGCCATGTAGACTTGGTTGAAGAGATAGAGTGCGGCTGACTTCTTACTCATTTTCGTACTGGTGTAGTCGATCCGCTTCCCCGAAAAGAGGGAGCTGTTCTGAACCAGATCCATCAACAACGCGCGGGCGACATTGCGGATGTCGTACACTGCAAGTTGGCTTGCCGGGAGCGACTTCGTGCGGCTCGCGTCGAAAAAGTCGAGATGCGATTTATTGATGTCGCGTTCGATCGTAATTAGTACCGGCACTGACGTTTGGTCCAAGATCGACTCCCCCCGCCGGTCGCCATTTTCCTTGAGCTGATCGTACGCGCGCAAAAGCCCAAAGATACGGTGCTGGCCGTCGACGATGACCATTCGCGTCGTTCTCGGTATAACGACGACGGCAAACGGGACATCCGCGTCGTGCCCGACGACCTTCGGGACGTAGTGCACGGTGATTGGCTCTATCACGTTCAGCGAGAACGACGGAATGAAAGGCTGCTCAATATTTTCGAGAAGGTAGTTACAGAACTCAAGGGCGTGATCTCTGTCGAGCGGACGATTGTATTTGGTCTTAACCTCGTCCAGAGTCGCAACGTCGGATGCACTGTCAAATCGCGTAAACGCAAGAAGGTCTCGAACGGGAATAGAGGCGTTGAGCATCCGGCGCTTTCCCTCACGAATAATCGCGGCGGGGAATTTGAAGCAGCCCCGCACCGTCGCTTCCTGACCGGCACTGTCGAGCATAGCGTTGAGGTCGTAATGCTCAACCCACTTGATAAGCTGGTCCTCCTCCC
>DATKGB010000061.1:0-14840 GCA_035544315.1 Verrucomicrobiia bacterium | reverse complement strand
ACCTGATCATCACGCCGGTCCTCTTCGTCATCGTCAAGTCGTTCGAGCGAGGCCGCAAACCGGTCGCCCCGGCCGGGTAGGGTTTTTGGGCGACGTGCCCAACATTCCGGCCAACCGGGATTGATATTTTTATAAACCGGGATCATCGCGTTGGAGATCGCTATGTTCAAAATCGTTCCCCGCACGACCGTGGCAACGGTATTCGTCGCGGCGCTAGGCCTTGGCGGCCTCGCGCCGGCACTGGCCGATAACGGCCAGGCCCTGGCCACGACGGTCGTGGCCGGCGCCAACGCCGGCATCAAGAGCGCTATGACCCGAGTCCCCAAAGGGACCGTTGCCCAGGTTCCGCCGGTTCAGCAGCAACCCGTCGGCGGCCCGACGGCTCAGGGACTGCCGACCGGCTTCACCTATACCGCCGACGTCTCGTCGGCTTACCCGTACGGCGACATCGGCAAGACCGGCAAGGCGTGGTTGCCGGGCGGCGTCGACCTGGTAGGCGGTTACGGCTTCAACCCGACCACCCGCGTGGTCGCCAGCTACTACGAACTCCAGCACTATCCCGTGGGCTTTAACAGCGGCACGGTTCCGCTGTATCTGCAGGGCTCTGCCACCCCGCTCGATCCCGCGTACGACTTGAGCACCGGCCCGCAGATCAACGTGACGACCAAGGATCGCTTCTTGATCCTGTCGTTCGAAAAACTGTTTATGCTCGGCAACGTGAAAGGCCGACCGATTCCGATCGTGATCTCGCCGACCTACGTTGCGCGAACCTCCAAGATTGCGGCCTCGACCAGCAACAACGACATCGTGCCGTTCGAGCCCAACGCACCCAACGGTTTCCCGGTTCTGGGCGTGTACACGCGTACGGCACAGTACTATTCGTTAGCGTTCACGCTGCCGTTCCTCAAGACGCCCAAGATGTTCGGGACGTATACGGCCGCTCCGACGACCCTGGTCCACACCGCCGGCATCAATCAAGAAAATCACACGCAGATCTATCAGATTCTCTACCTCGAATATACGCCCAACGATCGCACGCGTTTCTTCTTCGAACCGCAGTCGTCGCGCGACTATCTGCCGACCGATCAGTACGCACAGCATCTTCCCGCCTATTTCTTGGGCGCGGCCGAACGAATCGGCAGGAGCGGCTTCGTGCAACTGGTCCTCAACAGCGGCGGCCCCACCAACGAGGGCGCATATGGCGTGACGGCACTAACCTGCCAGGCGCTTCCGTGCGGATCGCCGTCGAGTCAGGTCGTTCCGACCGTCGGCGGGCTCAAGGCCACACAAATCCAGGTTCAGTTCGGCATCGGTTCGCCGAGCTACATCCCGTTCTAAGGCAAAGGCAGGCTTAGCAATGTACGCACCCATCAAACAGTCGCTCGCACTTCTCGCAGTCGTCGCGCTTGCCGCATGCACCGGCGGCGGCGGCGGCAACGCGCTTCCGAACGGCCCCCCCACTCAACTCTTGCCGCCACCGGCGGGCACCGGCGTCCTGGCGCGCATCGTCGGCGTAGGCGACAGCCTCACGGCAGGCACGCAATCCAACGGCACGATGGGCGTCAGCTATCTCGGAAACCCCGTGTCGGCACTTCCCGGTGGGCTGATTCCGGCGACGCAGCCCAACGGCTTCTTCGCGCTCCTGTACGAACAAGCGACCGGAATGACGACCGCGCAGATGGCCAATCCGGCCACCTCGGTGCTGCCGCTCGTCGCGGCAACCGGCAACGGCCAGGAACTGGTCGTCACCTTTCCGCCCAACCCGTTCGCTCCATCGCAACTTGCCTGCGACGCTTTCAATCAATCGATGTACTCGCTGGCCAACGCCGCAACGTATCGCGCGAATCCCAACACGATTCCGCTCGACGTCGGCGTTCCGGGGATCACCGCGCACGAAGCCCTGACCATGACGCATCCTGAAACCGGCCCGCCACCGTCGGCCGTCGCCGGCGTTTGCCCGGGTTTCCAGAACGTTGCCGGCGATCCCACCGCGGGCGGCCTACAGACGTTGCTGAACTCGGAAAGCTCGATGTTCTATCCCATCCTCTCCAACTTTGCCGTGCCGGGCGTGCTAGGCAACAACCAACAAGTGACGATGCTCAACGCAGCCGTGGCGCTGCGCCCGACCCTTGCGACGGTCTGGTTGGGCGCCAACGACTTGCTCAAGTATCAAGAATCCCACGGGCAATCGCCTTCGGATACGCCCGCGCAAATGCAGACGGATATCACCCAGGTCATCCGGACCTTGCAGGCCGGCGGCGCGAAGGTCGTGGTCGCGAATCTGCCCGACATTCTGCTGACACCGCAGTTCTTCAAAGGCGGCCCGACGCTGACGGCTACCCTGTCGGGGTTTCTGCAGCAAGTCGGCATTCCGGCTGCGTTTGCCAACGCGATCGCGGCCAACGCGACTGCAAACGTTCAAACGTCGTACGGCGTCGGACCCAACGGCTATCTCACCGAGAGCGGATTCCTGGGCACCCTCTCGCAGTGCATCGCGCAGTTCAACGGCGGCGCCGGAACCGTGAACTGTCAACCCGCTTTGGATCCTGCGGGCGCTCACAGCGGCGACGGAACGGCTTATCTCGATGACGCGTTTGCGGCCCAAGTCCAAGGCCTCAACACCGCATACAATGGGGCGATCGGAGCGGCAGCCGCCGCAACCCTCACGCCCCTGGTCGACATCCACGCGGTCTTCAGCGGCATCGCCAGTGGAGCCGGACCCTACGCCATCGCGGCTGCGATCAACCCGCCCAAGTGCTGCAACCTGCAGTTCGGCGGCGGCCTAGTCAGCTTCGACGGACTCCACCCATCAAACACCGGTTATGCGCTAGTCGCCAACGTCTGGATACAAACCATCAACACCGCATATGGAACCAGCATCGCTGCCGTCAACGCCACCGCCGTCTACAACGGCACCGCACCATACGGCCCGCTCCCGGATCCCTACGCACAACACTAACCGCCATTCGGCCACAGAAAACCGCCGCCGGAGTTCCGACGGCGGTTTTTTGTGCAGCGGGTTGCGGAGCGGCGCTATGCGTAGACTCCGCGGAGGCGTAGGGCTTTTACTACGCGATCGATGGCTTGCATGTAGGCGGCGGTGCGCATCGTACAATTGTTGTCCGCAACGATCTTTTGGAGTGCGTGCAGGTTATCGAGCATGATGTCTTCGAGCTTTTCGTTGACTTCGGCTTCTTTCCAGAAGTAGCCCATGCGGTCTTGGACCCACTCGAAGTAGGAAACGGTGACGCCGCCCGCGTTGGCCATGATGTCCGGGATGACGATGATATCGCGATCGGCGAAGATCTTGTTGGCTTCGGGTGTGGTCGGACCGTTGGCGCCTTCGACGACTAGCTTGGCTTGCACTTTCGGCGCGTTTTCGGCCGTGAAGACTTTCTCGAGTGCGGCCGGCACCAGCACGTCGCACTTCGTAACGAGCAAATCGGCGTTGCTGATCTTGTCACCGCCGGCGAAGCCCTCGAGATTGCGGTGCTTGGCGACGTAGGCCATCGCGTCGCCGACGTGCAGTCCCTTTTCGTTGTAGTAAGCGCCGGTAACGTCGGAGATTCCCATCACTTTGCAGCCGCGTTCGGCGAAGAGCTTGGCGGCATGCATGCCGACGTTGCCGAAGCCCTGGATGACCACCGACGACCGTTCGGGCGGCAGACCCATCTTCGCCATTTGGTCGAGCGCGACGATGGTCACGCCGCGACCCGTGGCTTCGACGCGACCGCGCGATCCCCCGATCTCCAGCGGTTTGCCGGTCACGACGCCGGGTACGTTCTGACGCGTGTGCATCGAATACGTATCCATAAACCACGCCATAATTTGCGGCGTCGTGTTGACGTCGGGAGCCGGAACGTCTTTATCGGGACCGACGACTTCGACCAGTTCGGCCGCGTAGCGGCGCGTGATGCGTTCGAGTTCGTTCATCGATAGCGTCGACGGGTCACAGGTAACGCCGCCCTTCGCGCCGCCGAACGGCAGGTCGACGACCGCGCACTTCCACGTCATCCAAAATGCCAACGCCGTCACTTCGTCGAGCGTCACGCCCGGATGATAGCGAATGCCGCCTTTGGCCGGACCGCGGGCGAACGAATACTGAACGCGATAACCGGTGAAGACCTCGAACTCACCCGAATCGCGTTGAAACGGAATCGAAAAAATAATCTGGCGTGACGGATGCGTCAGGATGGCTCGCATCCCGGCATCGAGTGCGAGTCGGTCGGCCGCCTCATTGAAATAGGCGATTCCGTCACCAAAAACCGAGACTTCGCGCACAGCGGGTGTCATGAGGATAGGTCGAGCCTCCAGGCGCAGGAACCTCTGCGAGGATTCCTTAGGGCAAACGTGATGGGGTTGGTCTTGGAAAGGTGAAGTCCCTTGAGATTTTGTCGAACGCCGCGAACTTTTGTCCCCTAGACGTTAAAGCGGAAATTGACGACGTCGCCCTCTTGCATAACGTACTCCTTGCCCTCGGAACGCAAGCGACCGGCGGCACGCAACGCTTCGATTGTTTTGTAGGCGACATAATCGTCGTACGAGGCGATCTCGGCCCGAATGAAGCCGCGCTCGATGTCGCTATGGATCTTTCCGGCAGCTTGGGGCGCACGGCTGCCCTTTTCGATGGTCCAGGCCCGAACTTCGATCTCGCCCGCGGTTAGGAACGTCATGAGGCCAAGCAGGTCGTAGGCCGTAAGCGCTAACTCGTCCAGACCGCTGCGCTCGATCCCCAGCTCGGCGCAGAACTCGTGGGCTTCCTCGTCTGACAGGCCGGCAAGTTCGGATTCGATCTTCCCCGAGAGCATGACCACCGGGCTTCCGTCCAGGGCGGCCACTTCTCGGACTTGGTCGACCAGGGGGCCGGGCTTGCCGATTTGGCCCTCGTCGACGTTGGCGACGTACAGCAGCGGCTTGTCGGTCAAGAGGAACGACTCCCGGCCGACTTCGCGCTCGTGCGACCCGGCCTTGAACGACCGCGCGGGTTTCCCGGCCTCCAGCGCGGCCACCAGATTCTTGCCTGCGTCGAGCTTGTAGCGCAGCTTGGGATTGACGCGAGCCTCGCGTTCGAGCTTGTCGACGCGCTTTTGCAGACTGGCCAAATCGGCGAGCGCCAATTCGATCCCGACAATCTCGATGTCGCGCTGGGGGTCGGGGTTGCCCTCGACGTGGGTTACGTTGCCGTCTTCGAAGCAGCGCACGACCATCGCGATCGCATCGGTCTCGCGTATGTGGCTCAGGAATGCGTTCCCCAGGCCCTGACCGGCGCTCGCGCCGCGCACCAGGCCGGCAATATCGACAAACCGTACGGTCGCCGGAACGATCTTCCGCGCACTTACGAGGTCGGAAAGCACCTGCAATCGAGAGTCGGGAACGGCCACCTCGCCGACGTTGGGCTCGATGGTCGCAAACGGATAGTTCGCAGCCAACGCCTGCGCCGAGCGGGTGAGAGCGTTAAAGATGGTCGACTTGCCGACATTGGGCAGGCCGACGATTCCGCATGAGAGAGCCATAATCGACGGGCCACCGTTCGGTTCGCCCGACGCGCCTCCTGTGCGCCGCTTGCCTTGAGCAAGAGAATCCACGCGCTGCGTAGGATAGGAGACCATGCGACAGATGAAGGTCGATAAACTCGGCATCGACTTGCTCACGCACGACCCGCTCGTCATCCTCAAGGATTTGGACGGCTCGCACTATTTACCGATCTTGATCGGTCCGTTCGAAGCGACCGCAATCGCGCTCGCGCTCGAAGGCGCGCCGGTTCCGCGCCCGCTCTCACACGATCTGATGCGCTCGATCATCGAGACGCTCGACGGCAAACTCGAGCAGGTCGTCATCCACGATATGCGCGAGGCAACGTTCTTCGCCAAGCTGATCGTTCGCATCGACGGAAAGCTCGAAGAGATCGACGCTCGGCCGTCCGATGGAATCGCATTGGCGTTACGAACGCAATCGCCGATCTACGTGACCGACAGAATCGTGCTTGAAGACGCCGGCTCGCAGACCCCGCACGCCGACGACGTCGACGTCCACAAATTCAAGAAGTTTCTCGACGATCTCAAACCGTCCGACTTCAATCACTGACCCGCGGCGGAGTTCCGGTGGAGACTTGGTCGGAAATGACTTTGCCGTCAGACGTGAACTCTTGCGCGGTGATGAAATTTGTTTTTTGCAACCACGCTCCGCCGACGTTCGTCCACGTATCGACTTGGTTGAGAGTGGTTGCTCGCCGCCCACTGTAGCCGGCCACATGATAGTTCTCGGTGATAACGACCGTTGCGATTACGTTGTCGCCATCTTGCCTCACCGCCGTAATCGTGTCATCGCACGAGGTAAACTTGTATCCTGCGAACTCCTCTCTAATGTCGGAAACCGAACCCTTGAAGTCGCCTGCGACGCCGTCGACGTCGGTGCCGACGTAATCCGGCGTCACCGTTTTGACCCATGCATCGGCGTCGCCGGCAACGGTCGCCGCGCACTGCGCCTTATACACGGCATCGATCGCGCTCTGCGCGGCCGACGGATCGTCGGCCTTAGAAGCGGTCGGCACGACCGCCGCAGCGAGAAGAGCAACTGCGATGAACGCGAGTGCTTTCACCCGTTGTTGCGCGGCGGAGTCCCGGTGGAACTTTGATCCTGAACGACTTTGCCGTCGATGGTGACTTTTTGTTCGACCACAAAATCGGCTCTTTGCAGCCAGGCTCCGCTGGCGTTGCTCCACGTGTCGACTTCGTTTTGGACGACTTCGATCGGCGCGCCCGTATCGACGGTTTTCCCGCTCGCGGTAAAGGCGCCCGTCGCTACGACGTTATCGCCGACTTGCTTGACCGCCGTGATGCTTTCCATGCACGAGCTGAACGAGTATGCCCCAAAGGCGTCTTTGAGGTTGGCGACCGATTTGTCGAAGGTATCGACGGTGCCGTCGGGATTCGTGCTGGCGTAATCCGGCGTCACCGTCTTGCTCCAAGCGTCGGCGTCGCCGGCGACGAGCGCCGCGCACTGGGCCTTATAAACGGCATCGATGGCGGTTTGGGCGGCCGACAGATCGTCGGCCTTGGAAACGGTCGGCACCACCGCGGCGGCAAGCAAGGCAACCAGGATGAGGGCGAAAGATTTCTTCAAGACGGGCTCCTTAGATGTCCCATTGCCAGGCGTTGTACCAGGGCGTGGCACCGGGGTTGACGCTGAAATGTTTGAGGTCGACCGAGCGCACCGTTTGACGGCGCAGTTCGTAGAGCGGGAGATACGGTATCTCCGACCAGATCACCCTGCTGGCCGCCCGGTAGGCCACGGCGCGCTGGGCCGGATCCTCGCTGAGCAGCCCTCGGGCCTCGTCGCGATCCAGTTGCGGGTCGCAAAATCGATACGTATTTTCACCTTTGGGATACCAGCGGTCGCAACCCAGATAGGTTGAGACATCGGGATCCCAATTCAGCGTCGTCGAATACGCGGCGATGTCGTAGGTCCCACCGTAGATCGGGCCGTCGTAGGAGAATATTTGGTTGTAGCTATAGGGCTTGATCAGCAATTCGATTCCAACTGCTTGGAAATAGGATTGCAGTTGTAACGCCAACGCACGCAGATTCGCCGAACCGGCGACCACCGCAATCGTAAACGTGAGCGTCGTGCCGGCTTTGCTACGAACGCCGTCGGCGCCGCGCCGCCAGCCGGCATCGTCGAGCAAACGATCGGCCGCGGCCGGATCGTACGGATGCGGCGCCAACGCGCTATAGCCGACGGCCGTCGGCGGAAGGCTGTTATACGCGGGCGTACCCACCCCGCGCGAGATCTTCTCGATTAAGCCGTCCGTATCGATCGCCAGTGCGAGCGCTCGACGAACGGCGACATCGTGCAGCCCGGGGCGCGAACTGTTGAGAATCAGCACTTCCTGGGCGTTCCACGGATGCAACTCAACGGAGATTCCCTCCAGGTTTTGATATTGCCGATAGAGCGACCCCGGCGGCGACACGACCAAATCGATGCGATGCAATCGCACTTCGTTGAGAATCGTGTTATCGTCGGGAACGATTCGCAGTTCGACGCGATCGAGTTTGGGGCGCCCCTTGAAATACCGATCGAAACGCGCCAGAACGATTCCGCTGCCGCGGTCCCAGCGCACGAACTTGAACGGACCGGTGCCGACCGGGTGCGCGTTGAGCGAGCCGGTATTGAAATCGCTCTGGCGGACCAGGACATGCGCCGGCAAAATCGGCTTTCCGCCCTCTTGCAGCGGCGCGAAGAATTGCGTGACGAACGGCGGGTATCGTTTGCGCAGGTGCACGACGACGGTCGCGTCGTCAGGGGTTTGAATCGACGAAACGACGTCGTAGCCTTCGCGATGCAAGGTATCGTTGCGCGGGTCGAGCACCGCGTGCCACGACGCGAGCACGTCGCGCGCGCCGAACGGGTACCCGTCGTGCCACAAGACGCCGCGCCGCAGGTGGTAGGTATAGGTCCGCCCGTCGCGTGAGATGCCGCCGTTACGCAGGCTCGGGACTTCCGAGGCCAGGTCGCCGATCAATCGCCCGGAACCGTCGGCGACGACCAAGTACGAGTACGTCAACGACGAGAGGTCGTAAACCAGGTCCATCGTCGACAGATAGGGGTTAAGGTGATCGGGGTCGCTGATGTCGGCGATGCGCAGGACGTGCGGCACGGTCCCCGCGTGTCGGCCGCTGGCCGGAGCGGGCCCAGCAACCCGCGTGCAACCGGCCGCGAGCGCGGCCAAACAGAGAACGGCGAATCGGCGGAGCATAGGCGCACGGATTCGAGGGGACGTGCCGCGCACCTCGAACCAAGGCTCGCTATGCAAACGAAGGAACGCGCCGATATCGGCGTTTTTGGTGGTTCGGGATTCTATTCGCTAATCGAAAACGCACGCGAGGTTTGGATCGAGACGCCCTATGGGGCGCCCAGCGACCGCGTCGCGCTCGGTGAAATCGCCGGCAAGAAGGTCGCGTTTCTTCCGCGCCACGGCAAAGATCATCGCTTCCCGCCGCAATCGATTAACTATCGCGCCAACTTGTATGCGATGAAGACGCTCGGCGTCAAGCGCATCATCGCGCCCAATGCCTGCGGCTCGCTCAAGACCGAAGTCGCTCCAGGCTCGATGGTCGTTTGCGATCAGGTCGTCGACCGCACCTCCGGCCGTCAGGACACGTTCTTCGACGGGCCGATTACGACGCACGTCTCGTTCGCCGATCCGTATTGCCCGACGCTGCGCCCGATCGCTTCGACCGCGCTGCGTTCGCTGGGCATAAAAACCCACGATCGCGGCACAGTCGTGGTCATCCAAGGGCCGCGTTTCTCGACGCGCGCGGAATCCAAGTGGTATCAGAGCCAGGGTTGGGAAGTGATCAACATGACCCAATATCCCGAATGTTATCTGGCCCGCGAACTGGAAATCTGTTTCGTCAACATCTCGCTGATCACCGACTACGACGTCGGTTTGGAAGGCATGGAACCGGTCTCGCACCACGCGGTTATGGAAGTGTTCAAAAAGAACAACGATCGCGTGAAAGCAGCGATCGCCAAGATCGTCGCGGCGATCGACCTCAAGGCCGACTGTTCGTGTCATCACGCGCTCGACGGGTCGCGCGGCTAAATGGCACGCTCGGGGCAACGCGTCGACCTGGTCGCATACGTACAGGCCGTACCGCGATTGCTCACCCATCCTTCGATTCTGATCGCGCCGTTGGCGGCGGCGGCGATCGCGTTGCTCTTCGATTTCCTCGGCCAGACGATGACCGACCCGATCGGCAACATCGGCTCGGGCATTTACCAGTGGCTTGCGACCGTTGCATTTCTGTCTGCCTTCGGTATCGCGATCATTCAGGCCAGTCACATTTGGCGCGGTCGCCGCGGATCTTTCGAGGATGCTTGGCAGGAAGGCCGCGGCAAATTCGGCGGAATCCTCATCGCCGCGATCGGGTTTCAGTTTGCGCTGGTTGCAGCAAGTTACATCGGCGTCATACTCGGACCGATGCTAGCGCTGCTCGCCCAACTCGCCGCGACGTTCTTCTTGATCTACACGATGGCCGCGGCTTCGATCGGGGGTCTTCCCGGTGGAGCCGCGCTTTCGGGTTCGATACGCGGCGTGCGCGCGATCCCGCTCGCCGCCGGCGTCCTGACCGTCGCCTACATTTTCCTGTGGATCTGGTTGCCCGGGTACGTTCTGACGCTCGTCGCACCGTACATCGGCGCCTACGTCTCTCCGCTGGGTTTCAACGTCCTGCACGTGCTGCTCGAAGCGTTGATCTTAGCTTATCTCGCGTTTCCGTTCGCCAAGCAATACGACGACGTCGCCTTCCGCGCGTACTGACGGATGCGGACGGACGAGCGAATCGGACGAGCGTCGTTTCTTCGCTCGGGCGCCGCGACCGCAGCCGCCGTTTGGCTTGGTTCGACCGGTTTGGGAACTGGCAATACGCCCGATTCGCCACCTAGCGTTCTCGAAGCGCTCGTGCGAACGGTCCTTCCGTTCGAGCATCCGCGCTTTCCCTCGATCCCGTCATCGGCGATCGTCGACCGGATCGACGAACTCTTCGGCCTGCTTTCCAGCCCCGCGTTCCCGGCTTCGCTCGCGTATTTCAATACGGCGTCGAGACCGACGGTCTTTGTCAATCTGGATGCAGGCGGTCGGCGCGCGTACCTTGCCGCTTGGGCGCACGACGCATCGGAGGATCGCCGACGATTCTATATGTCGATTCGCGCGGTGACGTTCTTTGGGTTCTACTCGTTGCCGCAGAGTTGGCCCGCGATCGACTACGGCGAACCCATCCTACATCGCGAAAAGGCCGGCGAATGACCGCCGTCGCGTGCGACGTGCTGATCATCGGCAGCGGAGCGGCCGGAGCCACGCTTGCCGCTACGTTGCTAGAGCAGGCCGAACTCCACGTCGTCCTGGTTGAAAAAGGCGGCTACTATGGCGCCGAGTTCTTCAACCAGCGCGAGTTGGATATGATGGTCTTGCTCGCCGATCGCGGAGCGCGTTCGACGGTCGACGGCGCGATGCCATTTGTCGGCGGCCAGTGTGTCGGCGGCGGGACGACGGTGAACTATGCGCTGTCGTTCGACCCGATTCGTAGCGTCTGGGAGCGCTGGCAGCGTGACTACGGCGTGCGCGGTTTCAGCTTCGACCCCGCGGCAGACGACTACGGTATCGACGGGCTCAACCTCGCGAGCTGCGCGCGCGAGGTCAAACGGCGTTGCAACGTCCACGAACCCCGTGACGAAGAGATCAACCAAAATAATCGCCTTTTTCGAGACGGATGTTCCACGCTCGGCATCGCGGCTCGAAAGTTCCAGTTGAATATGCGCGGCTGCATCGGCTGCGGCTTCTGCGGCCAGGGCTGCGCGTACGACGCCAAGCGCGGCACGATGTTGACCTATCTCCCAGATGCGCTTACGCGCGGCTTGCAGTTGATCCATCATTGTAGCGTCGACACGCTCGCGTTTGAAACCAGCAGCGGCCGACCGCGAGTCGTCGGTGCGAGCGGCACCGTCGCCGCCACGGCGCCCGGCTCGCGCTCAAACACGGTCGCGCCGGGTCCGATAGTGTTCCAAGCCAGGCTGGTGATCGTCTCAGCCGGTTCGATCGAGTCGCCCGCGCTCTTACAACGCTCGCAACATCCCGATCCGCATAGCCGGATCGGACGCGGCTTGATCGCGCACCCAAGTCTGCCCGTCGCCGCCGTCTTCGATCGCCAAATCCATGGCGAGCGCGGCATCACCGGATCGTACTATAGCGATCATTTCTACGCTCAACATGGTTTCATGCTCGAGTGCCTGTTCGATCACCCAATCGACGCCGCGATCGCGATCCCCGGCTTTGGCGCAACGCACTACGAACGGATGTTGAATTTCGATCGCACCGCCGGTTTGGGCGTTATGTTGGTCGATACACCCAACGACGACAATCGCGTTGTTTGGGATCCGGCTGCGGGCAAACCGCAGATCGTCTATCGCCTGGGCGGGGATGACAAGGCGCGGTTGCGAGTGGGCGCTCGCAAAGGCGTGGAAATCATGTTCGCCGCCGGTGCACGCGAAGTCGTGCTCAGTTCGAACGAACCGATCCTCCCAGGCGAAGCCGATGCGCGTTTTACGAACGTATCCCAAGCCGGCGCCTGCGATCGCTTGGAGTTCGTTCCAAATCAAACCTTGCTCTCATCGGCGCACTGTCAGGCGACCGTCAAAATGAGCGAGAGCCCCAGCCAAGGCGTCATCGACTCACGCGGTGAGTCCCACGGCGTCGCCAACTTGATCGTCTGCGACTCCTCCGCGTTTCCGACGTCGTGCGGCGCTAACCCGATGATCTCGATTATGTCGATGGCGCGTTACCAAGGTAAGCGCATTGCCGGAGAGCGCGCTCGCTACGGTGTCTAGGTGCTTTTCGCGAATCGTCGCAACTTGAGAAACTCCGTGTCGTGGCGAGCCTTGCCGTCCACAAGATCGGCGACGATCTCGCCAACGACCGGGCAGAACTTGTAGCCATGCCCCGAGAAGCCGCCGGCGATGACGACGCCATCATCTTGCGGGTGCCGATCGATGATGAAATGCTCGTCCGGCGTCAACGCGTACATGCAGGCCTTGCCAAGCCGAAACTCGCCGGCTCCACCCGGTAGCCATGCATCCATCGCAGACTTGACGGCCGCGATATCTTCGGCGTGGATCTCACGATCGAGCGCGGCGGGGGTCGTGACCGCGCCGTAGCCGTGCAGTGCGGCTTTGAGACCGTCGCCCAAATCGGGAAAACCGTAGAGCGGTTTGGGCCAGCCCGCGCGATCGACGAAGAACGTGGGGAACTGCCCGCGAGCGAAGCCCTCGCCTTGCGGCGTAAACCAAACTTGCACGTTGCGCTGAACGGTGAGCGGGACCGGAACGATCTCCGCAAGCCACGGTCCGGCACATAGGACCAGTTGCTCTGCCTCGACGATCTCCCCGCCTGCAAGATCGACGCCGATCGTTCCGCCACTCCTGCGCTCCCAACTCGTAACCTTGACGTTGCCCCGTAACCGCGCGCCCCACGCGCGCGCGACAGTTTGATGCGCGGCGATGCCGCGCTCGGGGAAAACGATTCCCGCCTCCGGTTCGAAAAGACCGATTTCGTCGGCCAGCAGGCGCGCGTGCGGATAGCGTTCTATGACCTGGCTGCGGCTAAGTTCGCTTACGGCCACGCCGTACTGCTGCGCGCTGCGTCGTACGCCGTCAAGCATCGTGCTGCTGCCGGGAGCGCCGATCATCAACGTGCCGACGAGATCGAGCAGCACTTCGTTCGTTTCGTTTTCGAGCTCGCGCCACAGATCGTAAGCACGCGCGAGCAACGGTACGTATGCCGGGTCTTCGAAATAGGCTTTGCGGATGATGCGCGAACGGCCGGCAGACGCCCCAAGATCGTGGCCAAGATCGAACTGCTCGAGGCCCAGCACGCGCTTGCCGCGCTTTGCTAGGTGAGCCGCCGCAGCACTGCCCATGCCGCCCAGGCCAAGCACGACGACGTCGTATCCACTCATGCCGGCGCTAACGCGTGATCGCCATGCGGACGATTTCGCCGACCATGTTGGGGTTGACATTGGTGCGCGCCAAGCGTTGCGCGTCGTCAATCTTCGCGAGCATCGCGACCGCGATGCCGGATTCCAACATCGGAAGGCCGCGCAAGCGATCGCCGTAGTCGACGGCGATCAACGCTGCGTCCGGCGCGACGCCCAGCGTGACCCAGTCGCGCACCAAGGCTTTCACGGTCTCGATGCCGTCGTCGAGCGTCTCGCGCGTCGCCCAATTTTCAGGCGGCGTCGCGCCGCCGGCGGCGGCAAAAAACCATTCCGCGACTTGCGCGCGGAGCGGCTCTTCACCCCCGCCTAGGGCGGCGATCGCGCGCGTAACGCTGCCTTGACCTAAGGTGGCACCCAACGCGGCATCGCGTTCGTCGTAGCCCAAGCGCGTCAGCACGTCGCGCGTCTCCGGCTGCGAGAACGGCGCGAAGCGCACTTCAACCAGCCGCGAACGAATCGTTGCCAACAACCCGCCGGCGGCCGGCGTCGTGAGCAGCATCACGACGTCGGACGGCGGCTCTTCGAAGAACTTGAGCAGCGCGTTGGCCGCATGGTGCGTCGCGAACTCAACGTCGCCCAACAGCAGCACGCGCATCCCGCCGCTGTACGATTCCAGTGAGAGTTGGCGCACGATGTCGCGCGCGGTCAGCCCGTCGCCTTCGTAAAAACCCATCGCGGCATCGGCGTCGCCGATCTTGAGCGTTCCGACATTCTCGAGGAAATCGGGATGGCGTGTGGCATCGCTCGCGGCGAACAATCGGCACGACGCACACGTACCATCGTATCCGAGGGCGGCCTCTTCGGGCGTGTCGCACAACAACGACTGTGCCAGGCGGCGCGCAAACGTCTTCTTGCCGACGCCCGGCTGCCCGGAAAAGAGATATGCGTGGGCGATCGTCGCGCGCGTCAGACGCCCGAAGAACGTGCGCGGGCCTTGGGCACCGACGACGTCGAACTGCATCTCGCTCATAGGAACGTCATGGCCCGATCGACCAGCTCGGCCGCCGGGAGCGTCCCATCCAGCACGTGCCAGCGCGGATTATGGGCGGCCAACTCCAGGAAGCCGGCCCGCACGCGCTCGTGAAAATCGGGAGACTCCTGATCGAGCCGGTCAAAGCCGCCCTTGCGATCCTGGATCCGCTCGCGCGCGACGGCCACCGGCAGGTCGAGCAACAACACCACGTCGGGCCAGAGCGCGCCCGTGGCGGCATCACAGAGCGATCGCAGCAGGCCAACGTCCAGCCTGCGGCCGTAACCTTGATAGGCCAGGGTGGAGCTTCTTCCCTCCCC
>DATKGB010000060.1:0-13709 GCA_035544315.1 Verrucomicrobiia bacterium | reverse complement strand
GAACTTCAGCGTGCCCTTTCCGATCTTGAGGAGGTCCGCGACCGGCTCTCGCACCTCCAGCGATTCGAGGGCTATTCGGCGCCGGCGGCCGTCGCCAGCGGCGTCGGTGCGCTCGTCGCCGGTTACGTGCAACTGCGCGTGGCGCCGCTGCCCCAGACGCCCGAGGCACTGCACGCCTATATCGTCATTTGGCTATCGTGCTTGGCGGTAGCGCTAGCGCTCAACTACGGCGCCGTTGCCGTGTGGATTCTGAAGAACCGCGGCGCGAGGGCGCAGAGTCAATTCCGTTCGGCCGCTCGCTCGATCGCGCCGAGTATCGTTCTCGGTGGCGCGTTAACCGTGGCGCTCATCGGCCATTCGGCTTATCAATTGCTGCCCGGTGCCTGGTTCGCGCTCTATGCGATCGGCTTGTTCGCGTCGCGCGGCGTAATGCCGAGTTCGATCCTAGGGGTCACCTTCGCGTTCGGCGCACTCGCGTTGCTATTTCTTATTTCGCCGCTTGCGACGCTCGCTCTCGCGTGGTGGGCGATGCCGCTCGGCTTTGGTGTCGGGCAAGTTGCAATCGGCTATTTGGTTTGGAAAGGTCGAACGTCATGACCGATGCTGCAGAGGCGCCGTTTTCATACCCTGGCCTGGAACGAATTTTTCACGAGCGCGGGCGGCTCGCGATTTGCACGTGTTTGATCGCACATCCGGCCGGCCTCAGCTTTACCGAGCTTCAGGCCGCCTGCGATCTCACCGACGGCAACCTCAACCGGCACGTGCACGCGTTGTCCGATCTCGGAATCGTAACGACCGAAAAGCAACGCGGTTCCGGGCGTCCGCTGACCGTCTACCGCATCACCAAACGCGGTCGCCAACGGTTCCTTGCCTATATCGACGAATTGGAATCGGTCGTTCGCGACGTGCACGAACGATCGCAGATTGTCGTCCCGCACGGAAAGTTGGCGACGACGTGACCCCCAAGCACGTGGCCATCGTCATGGATGGCAACCGGCGCTGGGCCCGCGAGCGCGGCCTGCCGATCGCATTCGGTTATCAGCGCGGTGTCACCGCGTTGCGCGGAACTTTACGGGCCGCGTGCAAAGCGGGGATTCGCGTGGTAACGGCCTACGCATTTTCCGAAGAAAATTGGAGCCGGCCGATGGCCGAAGTCGATCTCTTGATGAATCTGGGCGCTCGAGCGGCGCGTGGCGAGCTGCGCGCTCTTGCAAACGAAGGCGTTCGCGTTCGACTCTGCGGGCGCAACGAACGTCTGCCGCTTAGCACGCGAGCGGGTCTCGAGGCGCTCGTCTCCGAGACGGCCCACAATGACGGCATCACGCTCAATCTCGCGATCGACTATGGCAGCCGGCGGGAAATCGGCGACGCGGTGCGCGCCTTAGTCCGCGAAGTGGGCGCCGGTTTGCGCGACATCGATTCCATCGACGAGCACGCCGTTCAAAGTAAGCTATACACGGCCGGCCTCCCAGATCCCGATCTCGTCATTCGAACCGGCGGCGAGCTGCGTATGTCGAACTTTCTCTTGTTTCAGGCCGCCTATGCAGAGTTCTGGGCGACCAACACTTACTGGCCCGATTTCGATGAGACGCACCTGCAGGCCGCGCTCGACGCATTCGCCGCGCGGCAGCGGCGTTACGGAACCTAGCGAGCGAGGTAGCGCGCGCGAATCCGTAGTTCTACTGACGGCCCGGGGGCGCCGTTTGGCTACCGTTGGTAGCATGAATGACGCACTCATGACCGCTGCCTCCGCCGTCGGCTGCATCTTGGCCGTCGATTTCACGACGGGAATCATGCACTGGGCCGAGGACACGTGGCTCTCGCTCGGGCAATCCGCCCTTCTCGATCGCTGGATTGTGAACGACAACATCGAGCACCATCGCCAGCCCGGCAAAATTCGCGAAGGCTCCTACTGGCAAACTAACCGCGTCTGCATCGCGCTCTCGCTGATCGTTATGGGAATGCTCGCGTTCGGCCACGTGCATGCATGGCAAGCATACGCGATCGTGCTGATGGTCTCGCACTCGAACCAGATTCACAAATGGGCCCACAGCTCGCGCGTTCCACGCATCGTGGGCTGGCTGCAATCGATCGGATTGCTACAATCGCGCGAGCATCATGCCAAGCATCACAAAACGCCGTATGCTAAGCGCTTCTGCACGGTAACCAATTTCCTCAATCCCGTTCTCGATGGCATCGGGTTCTGGCGCGGACTTGAATGGACGATCGAGCGCTGCGGCATCACCGTGAAACGCGCAACGCCCGCGCGTGCAGGATTCTAATGCGCTGGACAAGCGGCGCCCTTGTGACGAGCAAACGTCTTCGCCGTGGATCGGACCAGGCCGGACGTGAAGGTTCGCGCCAGGGCGTGACCCTGCGGTGCTCGAGAATCACGGGCAAGTTGAACTGGCTGAATAACAACACCGTCGACGTCACCTACACCAGGTAGCGGAGCTAGCCCTAGACGGGCGCAGGGGTCGATGTTGGTTCGCAGACTTTGTTGCTAAAGTCCGAGTAGTCGAAGTGACCGGGCTTATCGTTGCCGGCTGGCCCAACGGCACGAATGCGAAAACAATCTCCAGGCGCCCATCCACCCTTTTCAACCAGCACTGCATACTTTGCAGAGCCCAAATTCGAAATGTTGAGAACCATTGGAACGGACGAAACGACTGCCCCACTTCGCTCGATCTCGAAGGTTTTCGGGACCAGGCAGAGGGTTTGCGGGCAATACAGGCTCCACGTGAACGTCAATCCCAGGGCGCCACCGTCTATCTGCTGCTGACACGTCGCCGATTTGTCTATAGCGCAGACCGTGGCGGGTTGGAGACTGACGCTAAGCGATGTGGGCGTCGAGATACCCTCATCAATCTCTTGAGGCTTCGCGGCTGAGACATTAGCGAAACAAGCGATTGCGATGGCGACGACAAATATTGTTAGCTTCACAAATGTTCCAGCAGCCTATGCCGAGTTCTGGGTGAGATCTTGCGCGTAACGCGCGACGGATCGGTTGTAGCGCGGTAAGTATTCCGAAAGGGCGGTGAGCGCGACGGCTACGGCTTCGCGCTCGCGCCCGACATCGACGAGCGCAAGTGCCAGGAAGGTTCGAACCGCGCCACTTAACGCATCGGGCTCGCCATCCAACTCCAGGGTAAGCAAATCAACCGCGTCCTGCGGACGCCCAAGATTTCGCAGCGAGCTTGCCATCTGGATGATTGCGCGCCGACGCCGCTCGCCCAGCAGGCCCGCACCCAGCGCGGCCTGGTAGAGCGGTAGCGCGAGATCGGGGTGACCGGTGGAATCGCGCGCCGAAGCTCGTTCGAAGAGACCCACTGCGTTGCCCGGCGGCAGCTCGTCTGCGAGACGATCGACGAGAACGACAAACGCATTCTCGTCGCAGTCGCCTATAGCCGCCCACAAGGCTAGGCTTCGCTTCTCCCAATCTGCATTCGTGTCGGTCACCTCTAACACGTACGGTCGCTGATGATAAGGTCCTCCCTCACCCCCAAACTGTTGGTGAGAACGCAGGGCTCTGCTGTCGTGGTGATAGAAAGACCCCCTCGTGCTGGATGTAACCCAAGCAAAAAATCGCCGGCGCTTTTATCTGGAACGCGGCCTTCGCAAACAACCAATAGGAGCGGGAAGCGACCTCGTTTTTCTCATGGCGTTGCCCCGTACAAAATTGCCCATGAAACCTGAAGAACTCTTCGGAGACCTCCCGGCGATGATCGTTGGTGGCGTAGCCACACGAGCATATGCGCCAGAACGCGTAACCAAAGATATCGACCTCATGGTTGAGCACGATCGATTTGTCGAAGCCATCCAGCGATTGCGTGTGGAAAGATTCGAAAAAAAGAACGACCTATTTTTCCCAAATGCCAGCCTTGGCCTCTACGGTGAATCTTGGACGAAAGAAAACCTCGAGATAGATATTCTTTCCAGTCCGCAAGAATGGTGCAAACTGGCATTTCGAATACGCGTGGACGACCAAACTGGCGCGCGCGTTATACCGTTGCCATATCTCGTATTGATGAAGTTCGACTCCGCACGAGGAATAGATCAAGGCGATCTTACTCGCATGCTTGGTCCGTTAGACGACGAAAAAATCGAACAAATTATTAAAGTCGTGGAACGTCACTCTGGCGATCCGACTTTTGCGAACGATGTTCGACAATACGCTCAACTTGGACGGTGGGAATGGGAAACCAAACAAAATCGCCACCAGGGAAAAGACGGATAATGCTAATGGAGCGTGACGACCGTCATGCTCCAGGGCGGTAGTGAAACGGTGTATGGCAGGGTGACGCTAGACGGCGAGCTCGTTACGGGGCCTGCCCAAACGCCGCTTTGCGATTGGTCGTATTGTTGCTTTCCGTACACGATCGACGTTGCTGAGAAGGCATTCTTCGATGCGCCAGAGAGCCCGAGACTCACGGTGGCCGCGTTGTTTTCGTCGAGGTTGAATAGCCAAAACGCATAGCCCGATGGGGTCGCGTCCGCATAGGCCTTGACGTTTGTCGCGCTGCCGCCCACCGGAAGCAGACTCGCGCCGTTCGGCGCAAAGACCGAAGCAAGTTCGTATGCATCTGCGGGCGGGAAGAACGTGCCGAACGGGATAGTTCCGGTGTTCGTACATCCCTCTCCCGGGAGCCCGTCCGAGAACATCGTGTAGGTTCCGAACGACTGCCATCCGTAGAGCGACGGCGAAACGTTGTTGCCCTCGTTGCATCCGCCAAACGCTATCCACCAGGTGGAAAGGCCGACGCCGTGCTGCATCATCTGCGCGATCGCTTCGCCCGCGAAGAGACCGTTGACGATCGAGACGGACTGTTTGCCGGGACTTGAATAGACCGAGTTGAGCTCGCCGACGTAGATCGGCACGTTGACGCCGGCCGCTTGCATTTCGCTTTTAAGCGATGCGAGTTGGGTTCCAAAGTCGGTCGGAGCTTGGTTCAGGAGGTACGCGTCGGTCTCGCTGCCCGGTGCCTGCGCGTAGTAGTGAAACTCGACGAAGTCGTATTTCGCGTTCGCGAGAACGATCGAGTCCCAGCCGGGATCGTAGTTTCCTGCCAGTACGACGCCGACCTTGGCGCTGGAATCGGCCGCTTTCATCTGCGGATAGAAACCGGTCGCTACTGCGTTCGCGTAGGTCGTCGGATCGTTGTGTATTGAATGCAGGTCGAACTCCCACGAGCCGTATTCCTCGTTTCCGACCGTCCAATAACTGATGTGATAGCCCTTCGATTTTGCGTACGCGACCCATGCCGCAGCTTCCGCCGGATCGCCGCCGGCATTGCAGGCCTGATTACTTCCGTAATCCACCGTGAGCGCGACATGGAGGTTTCCCGCGATCGCAACGTCGTTCATGAAATTGTCGAACGTCGAGGGAGGGTAGACGTAGCCGCCACCCGCGCACACGCTGCCGCCGTTTTCCCAGTGGTAGGTATCCGATTCCGAACCACCCGGCCAGCGAACCAGCCGCAGCCCTGCGTTGTCGAACGCTTGCGCGATGCCGGGAATGGTGTTGTCAGACCACGTCGCCATCGATGCGCCGAGCACGTCGTAGGAGATCGCTATGTCGGGGCCGGCGGCGTTGGCCGTGAACGTAGCGGTCGCGCCTGCTAGGGACACGGGTGAGGCGTAGATGGCGCCTGATGCACCGATGACATACACCTTCCCAGCGTTGCTCGAAAGGCTGACGCCCGTGCCGGATTGCGCGCTCCAACCCGGCGCGGTGAGATCGTAGAAATAAAGAGCATTACCGCCGGCATTCGCGGGATATCCTAAGGCAAACACGCCGCCCACCGTCGTCGGCGCAAGCGCCGAAGCGTTGGCGGGCAACCGCGCAAAACCACCGCCGGTATTCGCATAGTAAACCGAACCCTGCGAATTGAGAATGTAGAATCCACCGGGGGAGATCGTGCCGCCCGGCAGCGTGTACGATCCGGTATCGACCGAACCGGTAATGGCCACGCCCGAACCCGGCACTTGCGACCAGGTTCCGCCGACGTTGTGCCAGATCGCCCGATCGCTGCCGGCGGTGTTTCCGTTGGAGAGCACGTAAAACGAGCCGTCCGCTACGGTCGCGATCCCGCTCGCCCCGCCGCCGAGTGCGGTCCAACTGCCGCCGCCATACGCATAGGTGCCACCGCCGGAGTTGATCGCGTAGAGTGTGCCATTGGGCGCGACCGCGAGTTGCGAGGCCTCTCCCGAAATGTTGTTCCAGGCGCCGCCGACGTAATGCCAGATGTATTTATCCGGTCCACCGGGTTGCGTTGAAAGCACCCAGATCGACCCGTCTGCGCTGGCGGCGATTTGACTTGCAGAGCCCGGGATCTCGGACCAATTTAAGCCTTGAATATCGCGTGTGATCGAGTGCGGTGACGTCATTCCGCCAGGCGGTTGAAGCGCCGTTTTCGCCATCGGAGCGGGATGGATGAATGCCGGCGAAACGGATTTCGGCATACCCATCTGCGGTACTAGCGGTGCGTGCAAACCGCCGCCCGCCGAAGAACATCCAACCAGCAGTAAGACCGCTGCCGATTTTAGGGCGCGCTGACGAAGTTGAACGTCTGGCATAGCGACGTAAACTGTTTCGACGGAGTGAAGTTCGTCAGTTGCGCGGCGTTCGCCGTTTGACCGTTCGGCATCGACGTCGCACACATCGTACCAATAGCGTTGACGATGTCAACGCCGACCCATTGCCCCTCGTGGCGCAGGCGTACCGGAAGGCTGAAACCGGGGAAGTCGCGAGAACTAGCCTGATTGAGAATTGCGCCCAGGTACACGCTGGTAGAAAGGTTGGTGCTCGTTTTCGTGCTCGTGGATTGGCCCGATCCTTTTTCCAAGACGGAACCGATACCCGCAAGTGACAGCAGCGGGATGCTTACTTGCGAATGGTGGACCATCCAAGCCGTTCCGTTCGAGCCCGGAAGTTGGGTAATGGCCGCTACGACAAGGCCGCCGGCCGAATTGGGTTTGCACGCGATGATCTCGGCAAAGAGCTCGAGGTACGACGCCTCGGCCTGCCACAGAAGAAAGAAATGGGTCGCATCGCCGTAGTAGTTCGTGATGACGATTCCGCCCAGTGCGCTAGGGTCGCTGGCACATCGCGCCGCGATGTCCTCGGCAGTCCACTCGGGCTGCGGAACGATCGCGGGCCGAGGCAACGCGTTGTGAAGTGCGTTGTTCAAGCACGGCTGTACGATCGATTTGCTCGTCTCGGGCGCGTAGCAGAGCAGTTGCTTGTAAAATTCGTTTGCCACAGCGATTGCTACAACGCTGTCGGCCGCCTTCTCAGGACCGGAGGCCGCTACGAAGAACTCCGGTTGCAAGGACGTGAGGGGCGGAGGTCCACCCTGGCTCCCGGCGTCGGCGGCTGCAGGCGCAAAGAGCACCGCTGCAATTGGAATGATGGCATAACAGAGCGTTTTTACGAGCGACCAAAAAGAACCGAGCATTTTGTCACATCCTTCCGCAGGCTCCCTTAGCGCAAGTCGCAAATCGCTCCTTTGTGGCAATTGAGGAAAAACTCGTCAAGGCCGGACCCAAAAAGCTGCTCGCCTTGGATGGCGGGGGTATTCGCGGCATCATCACGCTCAAGATCATCGAGCGAATCGAAAGCCTGCTGCGCGAGCGCTTTGCGGACCCTGGCCTCGTGCTCGCAGATTACTTCGACTACATCGCCGGAACGAGCACCGGAGCCATAATCGCTACGTTTCTTTCCATGGGCTTGCCGGTCGAGCAGATTCGCGCCTTTTACGTTGACGCCGGACCGGGGATGTTTGCCCCGGCCCGTCTCCGCGATCGGTTGACCAACCGGTTCTCGCCGGACGGCCTCAAGGACATCTTGCAGCGCGAGCTTGGCGCGGAAACCGATCTCGGTAGCGATCGGCTCAAAACGCTGCTGATGTTGGTGATGCGCAATGCATCCACAAATTCTCCGTGGCCGGTCTCCAACAATCCGCGCGCCAAATATAACGATGTTGCGCTAGCGGACTGCAATCTGCGCCTGCCGTTATGGCAACTGATTCGAGCAAGCACTGCAGCGCCGACGTTTTTCCCGCCGGAAGTGTTCGTACTGGACGGAAAGGAGCACATCTTTGTGGACGGCGGGATATCCGTCTACAACAACCCGTCATTTCAGCTCTTTTTGATGGCGACGCTCGAACCATACAACGTAGGATGGCCCGTCGGAGAGGACGAGATGTTGATCGTCTCGGTTGGAACCGGCGTCGGACCGCGACCGATGGCTTCGGATTTGCGAGTCGAACAGATGAACGTGCTGTACAATGCGGCGTCGATCCCCAGTGCCCTCATAGCCGCAGCATCGGTGGAGCAGGATCTCTTGTGCCGGACCTTCGGCAAAGTTCGGGCAGGTGCTGTATTGGATTCCGAAATCGGCGATCTGATCGGAGTGCCGGCTCCCGGCGGACAGCGAAAAATGTTTACGTACATGCGATACGATGTCGACCTGACGCGCAAGGGGCTCGACAGACTGGGCCTGCCCGCGATCGAACCAACCACCGTTCAGCCGCTGGATAAGGTGGACAACATCGGCGGTTTGCTGACCGTTGGGGCGGCGGCTGCCGACTCGCTCGTTCATAAGAGGCATTTTGACGGCTTTTAGCCTGCCGACCGATCGGCTCTCGCTCGTTGTCGGGGTAACCGGGCATCGCGATGTCGCCGACGCCGATGAAGCTCCGTTGCGTAACGCCTTCGGGAGCGTCTTGCGCGAACTCTCGAAGACCTGCCCGCACACACCCCTGGTCGTGCTGTCCGGTCTGGCCGTCGGCGCCGATAGCCTGGCCGCAGAAGAAGCTATTGCGCAGAATATTCCCGTCATCGCGTGTCTGCCGATGCCCGTCGCGGAATACGAACAGGATTTCTCGCCGACCGAACTCACACGCTTCCGTTCCCTCTTAGCGGCCTGCGCGCGGGTGACGGTAACGTCGCCCGAACGCGAAAACGGCTACGTGGCTACGGGTCTTTTCATCGTGCATTACAGCCACGTGCTGGTCGCGTTTTGGGATGGTACGTCGTCACGCGGCAAGGGTGGGACGGCAGACGTCCTCGACATGCGCATGACCGGCGAGACCGACCTTGGCCCGGCTTACCACATCGTAACGCCGCGAACAAACGGCCCTCGCCCGGCCGATGCTTGTAGCGTTAACCGCATGTATCCGAGGCGCTTTCGCCACGACGTTACGAGCGAAGCGGATTTTCGGGTGATTCTCGGGCGAATGGACCTGTACAACACCGATCTCGCGCAAACGCCGGAAAGCGCGTCAACCGTGGAAGCGCTCAAGGAGTTAATGGACCGAACGGACGCCACGGCCAATCGATTGCAAGAACGCACGAACCTCTTTCAGATGATTCTGTTCGCGTGCGCGTTTCTGGGAGCGACGATCCAGATACTGTCGCAGCTGCCATCTTTCGTAAAGATCGTTGGCATCGTGGCAGCGTTCGTTGCCTACCGAATCGCGCGCAAGAACGATTACGAGAATCGCTACCAAGATTATCGCGCGCTTGCCGAGGGGTTACGAGTGCAGCATGCGTGGTATTGTGCCGGATTAATCCATGACTTTGCAGATCGGGCGTACCTTCGGATGCAGGAAGGAGAACTGCAATGGATTCGCATGGCGCTGCGCTCCTTCTATCTCACGTGCTGTGATGACCGCGGATGCCCGGATGTCTCTCCCGATCGCCCAATCGGCATCGATTGGGTGCGCTCGCAGTGGCGATACTATCACAAAGCTAGCCGCCGCGAGGCCGGGAAGAATCGCCTCCTTGGACGGACCGCGGGGGCGGCGGTTGGGATCGGGATTGCGTCAACGGTCGTATCTGTGGTTTTGTTATTGCCGCAGTGGGCTCACGTAGGATTTTGGACTATCCAGCCAGGTTGGCCCAGAGAGATCCTTAGTGAAGCATTGACCGTGCCGCTTGCAATGGCGGCGATGCTCGCGGCGCTGATCGGCCATTACATCGAAAAGCGGAATTTTACGACGAACGCGCGGCGTTACGAACGCATGTTTCACGTTTTCGACAAAGCTCTCAGGGAGCTACACGCGGAAAAGGGGAAAACGACGCGCGCTCAAGAGATTTTGCTCGCACTTGGGCGCGCCGCGCTCATCGAGCACGCCGACTGGCTCATCATGCGTCGCGACCGCCCCATCGGCATGGTCGTCGTTTGAGCATCGCCTAGTCACCGTGACGTTATCAGCGAGCGGAGGGTGTCGTTTTCGATGCGCAGGCGGGCGTTCTCGGTTGCGCGCATTTTGCTCGTCAAATGATCGTACGCGACCGTTGCGCGGCTGATGAAGGTGCCAAGTATGGCGCGTTCGTTGGGATCGATGGCCGAACCGTTGGCGTGGACGCCGAAAAGTGCAAAGCCGAGAATTTCGTCGCGAATCACCAGTGGGAATGCGACGGAGTCTCTCGTAGCGACCGGTCGTCTCGTCGCGCACAACTCCAGCACGATCGGGTCGTCGCGGTCGAACTCTGTGTGTGGCGCGTCCCCGCCGGCCGACTCGGAACGACGATACGCGCCGCCTTCTACGACATGAAACACTGCCGTCCAAGATAGATTGAACGCGCGCCGCGGCTCGACGCAGAGCAGTCGGTCGAGTCCCGCCACCGATTGTGCGTACATCATGGAGTCGTTTATTTTAGCGAGATGCTGTTCCGCATTGTGAACCGAGCGGAAGACGAATCGGTCGACCAGCGTCTCGACCCATCCGTGAACCTTTAGAATGGAAATACCGACGGCTAGCGCGCCAACGATTTCGGGAAATACCCCAAGGTGAAAGCCCTCCAATTGCTTGGAAGCGACCCAATGCAAGAGCGTCAGCACGCCGATCGCGATTGTCGTCAGCAGTCCGTAGACCAAAGCGCGATTTAAATAGAATTGAACGTCGATCACGCGGTGTTTGACGATCGCATAGGCGACCGTGATCGGCACCGCAACGTTGAGCGTTTGGACGAAATCGTTGAACCAGATCGGCCACGACGTGAGGCCCGTTAGCGCAAGAGCATCCGCGATGATGATGCCGATGTAGCCCAAGAAAAACCCTAAAATGACCCAGCGAATGCGCGGGCGATCCGTGGCATCGGCGTGGGCGTACGTCGCCACGAAAATGGCGGCGCCGGATAGAAAGCCGGCCATAGGCAGAAATTGAAGCACGACCAGATTCGCGACGAGGAGGCTCGGTCCAGCAAACAATGTGCCGAGCGCGGCATAGACGGAGATCGGTACCAGTACGATCAACGAGAAAAGCAGCACACGCTGGACGAATAGGCGCCACCCGTCGATCCGATCCGTCGGAAAGCGGAGCGCGAAAATTGTAAACGGTAACCACGCCAAGCCTTGTATATTGGCGACGCACAGTACTAAAATGCTCCAGAAAAAAGACGGTTGCGAATCCATCAAGATTCCCACGCCGGCCACGCAGAGCGAGTAGGCAAAAAAGGCCCAGGTCAACCCGCCCGGCCGAAGCAATACGAGGGTCGCGGCGGTGAGGAGAAAGATCAGATAGGAAAGCACTTGCAGCACGTCGGCAACGTTGTCGAGCATCGATCGGACGCGGGTCCGGGCCACGAGCGAGACATCGTAACGCGCTCCGCGCGCATCGACGACGGCAAACGTCGCGCGCTCACCAGCCGTAGCAGCGGCGTACGGTGTAATAAGGTACCGCCGCGCCCCGACATCGGTCGCCGGAATATCAACCGTGTCGCCCGGGCGAATTCTCGTGGCGGCGGCGGCGGAATTCGGTGCGACATCCAAGACCCGTCCATTGGCGTCAACGTCGAATCCGAAGGTCGCAAACGGGTGCCAGGGCAGAACGATATCGGGAAGGCTGATCGCAGCGACGAGCCCCGTCAAAGCACAGACGATCACAATGCGCCATCCGGCGCCCGGTTGTTTCAGCATGCCTCCGCCTTCGTCAGCATATCCACATTTTCGTCGAGTCGCAGTTTGCCACCCGCATTCGTTCGTTCCGCCGAATGCGATCGTCGCGCGGATCGTCCACGAACAGCCGGGTTCGAATTGGCCCTGAAATTTGACCAGGTCGAGGGAATTGCGGGCATTCCCAGGAAGGCGTCAAGGCTGTGCGTTGTGCGCTCGAGCTAGATGATCCACGACAATAACCCAGACTCCAAAGCTCAAGAGCGAATAGAGGGGACGTCGCTTTTTGCCGTCGATCACGTTCAGCTTGCGATGCCGGCGGGCCAAGAAGATGCGGCTCGCGGATTCTACGGTGGCATTCTCGGATTCGACGAACGGCCAAAGCCACCCGAGTTCGCCAAACGCGGCGGTGTGTGGTTTCAGTGCGGAGAGATCGCGCTGCATCTCGGCGTAGAAGAGCCCTTCGTTCCGGCCAAGAAAGCGCACCCGGCCCTCCGATGCGCCGGCTTCGATCGATTCCTAAAGCACCTCGCGGCTCACGGTGTCGAGGTCCGACCGGACGATCACCCGTTCGAGGGCAAGCGACACTGCTACATCGCCGACCCTTTCGGCAACCGGATCGAACTCATCGAGTCGTAGCGACTAACCGCCGGCCATTGCTCCGATGACGAGCAGCGGCTCGCCTCCGGTTGCTACCGCGTCGGGCAGCGATGCGTCGATCGATCCGTGCGAGAGGTCGCGTTCGCAGGCAAAGAATCGCACGAACGGCCGCCGTTCTTGCGTGGCACGATCGCGGATCGTGCCGAGAAGAACCGGATAACGAGCCTCGAGCGCGTCGATAACGCTGCGTAGCGTGGGCTCCCCGTCAACCTCCACCTGCACTTCGCCCGTAACCTGCACCAGCGTTCGCAAATGGGCCGGCAGCACCACACGAATCACGCCAGCGTTTGAACTTCGACGGACAATACGGCCGGAAGATCGCGAACGATAGGCGCCCAGTTGTCACCGGCATCGGGCGACGCATACACTTGTCCGCCGGTCGTGCCGAAATACACGCCGCACGAATCGAGCGAGTCGACGGCCATCGCGTCGCGCAGCACGTTGACGTAGCAATCGCGCTGCGGCAAGCCCTTGGTCAGCGCTTCCCATTCGTTCCCGCCCGTGCGGCTGCGGTAAACTTGCAGCTTTCCATCGAGCGGAAAGTGTTCGGAATCGCTCTTGATCGGAACGACGTAGATCGTGTTCGGCTCGTGCGCGTGAACGTCGATCGCGAATCCGAAGTCGGTCGGAAGATTGCCGCTGACTTCGCGCCACGAGTCGCCTGCGTCGTCGGTGCGCATCACATCCCAGTGCTTTTGCATGAAGAGTACGTTCGGACGCGACGGATGCATCGCGATGCGGTGGACGCAGTGCCCGACTTCGGCTTTGGGATCGGGAATGCTTTCGGATCTCAAGCCCTGGTTAATCGGTTTCCAGGTCGTCCCGCCGTCGTCGCTGCGGAATGCGCCCGCCGCCGAGATCGCGGTGAAAATTCGTTGCGGATTGCTCGGGTCCAACAGGATCGTGTGCAAGCACATCCCACCGGCGCCGGGTTGCCACGAGCTTCCGGTTCCATGTTTGCGCAACCCGGAGAGTTCGCGCCAATTCAGGCCGCCGTCGGTCGAACGAAACAGCGCGGCGTCTTCAACGCCGGCGTAGACGGTGTCGGGATCGGTCAGCGACGGTTCCAGATGCCAGACGCGGGCGAACTCCCACGGATGCGGCGTGCCGTCATACCATTGATGCGTACCGGGAACGCCTCCTCCCC
>DATKGB010000059.1:0-13257 GCA_035544315.1 Verrucomicrobiia bacterium | reverse complement strand
AGGGAGGGCCTCCGGCGAGCCGGTTGGGTCGCAGACGCTCACCCAAAAGTACAACTTGGGGGTCAGCTCGGCGACGGTTCGCAACGAGATGGCCGAACTGGAGGCGAGCGGCTATTTGGTACAGCCGCATACTTCGGCGGGTCGCGTGCCGTCCGACGCCGGTTACCGAACCTACGTCGACGATCTGATGCAGCCCGAGCAGTTGGGCGCGCCCGAACGTCGACGCATCGGCGACGAACTGCGCGATGCCAGCCGCGAACTCGATGAGATCATCAACAACGCGACCCGCGTTTTAGGGCGACTCTCCAACAATCTGGCATTCGTTACGCGCCCAGAGGCCGACGCGCAGATCGTCTTTAAGCACCTGCAGTTGATCTGGTTGAGCGCCCGCACCGGCGTCGCGATCGTGGTCACCTCGCTGGGCGTCGCGGCGCAAAGCGTGTTCGAACTAGCTTGCGATGCCGCGCCCGACGACTTTACGCGCCTGTCCAACGCGCTCAACGCGCGCTTCGCAAACTCCGCGTTGCGCGAAATCGGCGATCGGGAGGTCGTCGCGCTCGTGCGCGACCTAGCGCTTTCCGAAGACTTGCGCGGCGTCGTCAGCAACGCGCTACGTAACGCTCGCGTTCAGCAGGAGCCCTCGGTCGCGGCGGCAGGCGCCCAGAACTTGCTCGACCAGCCGGAGTTTCAGGACCTCAAGAAGTTGCGTTCGATTCTGCGCATCGTCGAAGAGCAGAAGACGCTCTACGACATCGTCGCCGATGCGATGAATGCCGAGGCGCCCAGCGTCAAGATCGGGCGCGAGCTTGGTCTTGATGAGTTGAACGACCTCTCGGTCGTCACCGTGCCGTATCGCTTCGGCAACCATGCGATCGGCACGCTTTCCATCCTGGGGCCGCGGCGTATGCCCTACGCGCGCCTGATGGCGCTGGCGGCCGGAACCGCCGAGACGTTGTCCGAACGTCTCTCCTCCGTCGAAATCAAATAGCCCAAAAAAGAAACCGATGCCGACCAAAGACTATTACGAAACGCTGGGCGTCGCGCGCGACGCACCCTCCGACGATATCAAGCGAGCCTATCGCTCGCTTGCGCGTACCCATCATCCCGACGTAGCCAGCGACAAAGCCGGCGCGGAGCATCGCTTCAAAGAAATTAACGAAGCCTACGAAGTCCTCTCCGACCCCAACAAGCGCGCGCAATACGATCGCTTCGGCGCCGTCGGCAACGGCGCGAGCTTCGGCCAGAATTACGGTTCGGCCGGTTTCGGCGACATTTTTGACATGTTTTTCGGCGACATGCGCGGAGGCGCTCAACAGGCTCGGCGCGCCGGCCCGGCGCGCGGTTCCGATCTGCGCTACGATTTGGAAATCACCCTCGAAGAAGCGTTTGCGGGAACCACCAAAGAAATCTCGTTCTCGCATTTGGCGCAATGCGAAACCTGTAAGGGTTCGGGCGCCGCGCCGGGTTCGCTGATTCTGCCTTGCGACCGCTGCTCGGGCTCGGGCGTGATGCGCCAAGTACGTCAGACACCGCTGGGACAGTTCGTCACGCAGACTACCTGCTCTGCATGCAACGGCGAAGGCCAACGGCTCGCGCAGCCGTGTCCGGCCTGTGCCGGTCGCGGACGACGCGAGGTCGAGCGCAAACTCAGCGTTAAAGCCCCCGCGGGCGTCGACGACGGGTCGCGCATCCGCATTTCGGGCAGCGGCGAAGCCGGCATGCGCGGCGGCCCGGCCGGCGATCTCTACGTCTACCTCAACGTAGCGCGTCATCCGCGCTTCAAGCGCGATGGATTGGACACGTACGTCGACGTTCCAATTTCGTTTCCGCAGGCCGCGATGGGCGCGACCATCGAGGCGCCGTCGTTGGAGGGCCAACTGCCGCTGGCGGTGCCGGCGGGAACCCAAGGCGGAACGACGATTCGGTTGCGCGGACGCGGTATGCCCGGCGTGCGCGGCGGCCAGCGCGGCGACCATCACGTAACCGTACACGTCGTCGTGCCCAACAAGGTCAACAAGCGCCAACGCGAAATGCTCGAAGAGTATGCGCGCGCCGGAGGTGACAACGTCGACGAACGTTCGTTCCTCGATCGCGTCAAGGAAGCGTTCAAACCCGATTGAGCCTGCCCCGCTTTTTTGTTGAAGGTCAGCATGACGTCGGCGAAGTCGTTTCGCTCGAGGGCGGCGACGCCCGGAAGATCGCGTTGGTGTTGCGGTTGCGCGACGGCGACGAAATCGAAGCGATCGACTCCAGCGCGCAGCGCTTTCGCGCGCGACTTTCGATCCGCGGCAGCGACGTCATCGCGCGGCTCGAAGAACTCTTCGCGGTCGGCCGAACTGCCGACGCGTTGCGGATTACGGTCGCACAGGGCGTTCCCAAAGGCCAGAAGATGGAGTTCGTGGTCGAGAAGCTCACCGAGCTGGGCGTGGCCCAGATCGTCCCGCTGCTCTCCGAGCGCACGATCGCACGCGCCGGCCAAACCAAGCTCGATCGCTGGGGCAGGCTGGCCAAGGCCGCGGCGGCGCAATCCGGTCGCAGCGACGTCCCGCCGATTGCCCAACCGTTAGCATTCGACGCGCTGTTGGCAACGTTCGGCGACTACGACCTCGTGCTAATGCCGTGGGAGTTAGCCGATCCCGTACCGCTGCGCGAAGCGTTACCCGCGCTGTTGCCCGGCGCGCTCGACGTCCTGGTCCTGATCGGCCCGGAGGGCGGCTTTTCGCACGATGAGGCTGCCGCCGCCAACGCCGCTGGGGCGCACCTCGTCTGGCTTGGCCGCACGATTCTGCGAACCGAAACCGCCGCGATGATGCTCGTTGCTGTTCTCTCCTATCTGAGTCCCTAAAGTGCCGCGCTGCGCGCGGATGCAATTCTAAACCCTTGGTAAAACCTGTCATCGCTCGCTAGGCGGATTTCCCCCTGCGGCGACGAGGCGTTGCGCGAAGTTGCGCTACGACTGGTCGCTTCGATTCGTGGCGGCGACATCGTCGCGCGAATCGGCGGTGACGAATTTGTGGTCGTCAGAACGACGTTGCCGACCTGGATGCGTCGTCGGTGATGGCCGAGCGCATCGTGGAGACGATGCGACAACCGGTCCCCTTGTCGTCCAGAGCCTTCGTCACGATCGGAGCCAGCGATCTGATGCGGCGCGCCGACGAGGCGCTTTACCGCGCGAAAAGCGCAGGCAAGGACCGCATCGCAGTCGTATAACGTCCGGTTGAGTATGAAATTGTTCCCGTTCTCGATCGTGGTTCCGACGTACAATGAAGCAGGCGGCATCGAACGTCTGTTACGTGCCGTGTCGGCGATTTTTACGTCGGCCGGCCTCGATGGCGAGATCGTCGTCGTGGACGACAACTCGCCCGACGGAACTGGAGCGATCGTCGATCGCCTAGCGACGCAACTCCCGGTGCGCTGCTTGCACCGGCCGGGGAAGTTGGGCCTCTCCAGTGGCGTGATCGACGGCTGGAAAACCGCGCGGCCCGAATCGGTGGCGCTCGGGGCGATGGACGCCGATTTTAGCCACGACATCGAGATTCTCCCGAAGATGGTCGCCGCGCTGGCCTCCGGTGAGTACGGACTAGCCATCGGCAGTCGCTACGTGCCCGGCGGCGGCATCGTAAATTGGCCGCGCCGTCGCATCATTACGTCCCGCATCGCCTGCATGCTGGCGCGACCGCTGACCAACGTCAAGGATATTACCAGCGGCTACTTCTTGGTGAAGCGCGCAGCGCTCGATGGGGTGCAACTCGATCCGATCGGTTTTAAGATCGGACTCGAAGTCGTCGCAAAAGCCAAATACGGAAAAGCGCTGGAAATCCCGTACGTCTTCACCGATCGAATTGTCGGGGAATCCAAACTGAATCAAAAAGAAATTTTCAATTACCTCAAACAGTTGCGCAATCTCTACGCCGCGCGATTGTCGAGACACTAACGATGCCGATGCCCGAGTGGCTGCGCAGCCGTCGCAGTAAGTCTGAAGCTGGAGGCGACGCGGCGCTATGGAGCAAATGCCCGTCGTGCGGCGAGGTGCTCTATAGTCGCGACTTGGCCGCTAATTTGTTCGTCTGTACGCGGTGCGGACATAACTTTCGGATGGGTGCGTACGACCGCATCGCGACGATCGTCGATGGAAACTTCAGCGAGATCGGTGCCGAGGTGCAAACGCGCGACCCGCTGGGTTGGGTCGATAAGAGAACCTATCCCGCCAAACTCGCGGGCGACCGCGAGAAGAGCGGTCTGACCGAAGGCGTCGTTTGCGGCTTTGGGCAGATCGGCGGATTCGACGTCGCGTTGGGCGTGATGGATTTTCATTTTCGCGGCGGGACGATGGGGACGGTCGTCGGCGAGCGCATCGCGCTGTTGTTAGAGGAAGCGCGCCGGCGCAAAATGCCGTGCATCCTGTTCACCGCGTCGGGCGGCGCGCGCATGGAAGAAGGCATGTTAGCGCTGATGCAGTTGGCCAAGACGACCGCCGCGGTCACGCGCTTTTCCGAAGACGGCAACTTTCTGGGCGTGGTGTTGACCGATCCGACCACCGGCGGCGTCTCGGCGTCGTTTGCGTTTCAGGCCGACGTGATCGTCGCAGAATCCAAAGCGATGATCGGGTTTGCCGGCCGCCGCGTGATCGAACAGACGATCCGTCAGAAACTGCCGGACCAATTCCAAACCGCCGAGTTCTTGCTCGAAAAAGGCCACATCGACATGGTCATCGAGCGTCACGACGTCAAGGTTACTTTGGCCCGCATTCTCGACTACGTTGCAGCCGGTAAACGCGCGCACGTCCGGGCGGGTTCGTGAATCTCATCGTGGAGCGCGAGAAGGGCTTACTGGAGCTGCAGAAACGCATTGCCGAGCTCCGTGCAGCCAACGCCAATCAGCCCCTCGATATGTCGACCGAGATCGCCGCGCTAGAACGTAAATATGCCGAGATCCAACAGCAGATTTTCGGCGACATGACGCCGTGGCAAAAAGTCAACATGGCACGCCACCCCGCTCGCCCGACGTCGTTAGATTACCTTTCGCAGTTGGATCGTTTCGACGAGTTGCATGGCGATCGCCATTTCCGCGACGACCCCGCGGTGGTCGGCGGGTTTGCAATGTTGCGCGGGCGGGCGGTCGTGGCTATCGGTCAACAGCGTGGCCGCGACACCAAGGAAAACTTGCGGCGGAACTTCGGTATGGTGACGCCCGAAGGCTACCGGAAGGTAAAGCGTTTGGCCCACTTGGCCTCGCGTTTGGGTCTGCCGATCGTGACCTTCGTCGACACCAAGGGTGCGGACCCGGGAATCGCGTCCGAGGAACACGCGCAATCCGAGGCGATCGCACAATGCCTGTACGAGTTCACCCTGGCACGCGTCCCGATCGTGGCAGCGATCGTGGGCGAGGGCGGCTCGGGCGGCGCGTTGGCGCTAGCCATCGCCGACCGCGTGATTATGCTCGAGCACAGCGTGTATTCGGTCGCTTCTCCGGAGGGTTGCGCGGCGATCCTATGGGGCGATGCTTCAAAGGCGGAAGAGGCGGCGTCGCGGTTGAAGTTAACCGCTGCGGATCTCCGCGGGTTTGGCATCGTCGACGAGGTCGTCACCGAACCGCTGGGAGGCGCGCATCGCGAACCGGCCGGGGTCGTATCCCGCATGCTGGGAGCGATCGACGAATCGTTGCAAACGCTGGGAAAGATACCCGTTCCCGCGTTACTGGAGGAACGATATCGCAAGTACCGCCGATTTGGCGCTTGGCAAGACGAGCGCAGCGACGGAATGAGCCCGTCAACGTGAAGCGTCGTTCGCGCGCCTTCGATACGTTGCGCCTTGTCGGACGTTTGGGAGTCGGAGCACTTTCGTCGTTGGTGTTCGTGCTGATCGCGATTCAATTCGCTCGGATCGTTCAAGAGAACCTCGCGATGGCTAACAAACTTTCCAGCGTCAATGCCGACGTACGCGATATGCAGGTGCGGCGTCGCGAGCAACTGCGCGAGATCAAACGGCTGGCCGACCCGCGCGGCGCGGTTCCCGAAATCCACGACCGGCTCAAAATGGTCGCGCCCAACGAGGCGATCGTCTTTATCAAACGGGCGACACGCGCGCGTTCGGCTCCATCCGCCAATCCGTGACCGATCTCGTCCGGGGAGTCGTCATCAACCTCAACGCCTTCGGTGCGACGATTCGCCTGGAAGACGGACGCTTGGCAAGCGCGCTCGGACTCGAAGTCAACGCCCGCCATGCCGAGTACGAACGCGCGGTCATTGCGCGTAAATCGCTCAAGTTCGAATGTCGTATCGATGGAACGCGTTGGATCGTGAGCCTCGCGCCGCAGATCGACGACGACGACCTTGACGAGAAGATCGCCGGATACCTGAAATCGACCGGCGAGTGGGAATCGTTCGACGCGCCGCCGGCCCACGAACGGCGCTTCTTGCAAAAGAAACGGCGCGCCGCGCTTTTCGAAGATCGCCGAACTCCCGACTCAGGCCACTAGTGGCCGACGGCGTCATTTCCATAGGGACGAATTCGACGCGTGTTTTGCTCGCGGATCTGGATGCCGCCCACCCGCGTTGCCTGCTGGCTCGTTCGATCGGCACGCGGCTCGGAGAAGGGCTTCGCGAGCGCGGACGCCTGACCGATGAGGCGATGCATCGCACGTTGGGAGCGGTGCGCGCGCACGAACGCGCGATTCGCGGTCGAGCAGAACGGACGTTTGCGATCGCAACCAGCGCGATGCGTCGGGCCGAGAACGGCGCGGAGTTCGCGCGCGACGTCGAGGCCATCGTCGGCAGTAGATTACACGTGCTACGCGGTGAAGAAGAGGCCGTCGCATCCTATCGCGGGGCGATTGCCGAGGTCGAGGTCGCGCCCGGCGCGACCGTCGGCGTGGTCGATACCGGCGGCGGTAGCACCGAGTATGCCGTCGGGGTCGGGACGATTCCGGGACGGGTTGCCTCGTGCGAGATCGGCGCCGTTCGCCTCACCGAAATCTGCCCGGGATTAAACGGAATCAGCGGCGTCGTCGATGCTGAGACCGTGGAGCGCGCGCGCTCGGTCGCCCGCGCGCTGCTGACGCCCCTCGGTGCCTTGCCGCTCGTCGATCGGCTGGTACTGGTGGGCGGCAGCGCCACCACCGCGGCGGCCGTGCTGCGCGGCGATCGCCGGCCGTTCGTCACTGCCGACCTCGATCGCGATCGGGTCGAGCATATACTTTGTCTGCTGCTCGGGATGCCGCTCGATCAACGCAAAGCGCTACCGGGGATGAATCCGCAACGCGCCGATATTCTGCCCGCCGGCCTGATCGTGCTCGGTGAAGTGCTCTCGCTGACGGGCCAAACCCACGCCGCGGTCACCTCCTCGGATCTGCTGCTGGGATATTTGATGATACGGGCCGAAGCCGACCCTTCGTCTTGACGCTAACTCGGGAGGATCACGCGATGAGTGCTCGTCTACGTTCGATAGCGCTGTGCGCGTTGCTGCTGCCGCTTGTGGCTGCATCGGCGCCGCCGACGGCGCATTTCACGATGGACCAAATTCTGTCGGCACCATATATCGGCGAGACGGCTTCGTCGGCCGACGGCTCGACCGTCGGCTTCATGGCGCACGAACGCGGGGAACGCAACGTGTACGTCGCGCGACTTGGAAACGACGCGCATCGCGTTACGAATTACACCGCCGACGACGGTCAAGACATCAACTCGCTGGCCTTCACGCGCGACGGCAGCGCGGTTGCCTACGTGCGCGGTCAAAGCCTCAACGGTCAGGGAGAAGCGCCCAATCCCGTTTCTCTCCCGACGCCTCCCGACCAAGAGGTCTGGATCGTTTCGACCGCGTCGGGCCACCCCTATCGCGTCGGGAGCGGCCATTCTCCAGCGATCGCGCCCGATTCCAAGAACGTCGTGTGGATTTCGCGCGGTCAGGTGACGATCGCGCCGCTGCGTTGGAAAGGCACGCAACTCGCTGGTGTCGGGCGTGCCAGACAAGCGTTCAAGATTCGTGGAAGCGTCGACCACGTTTTGTTCTCGCCCGACGGCTCGCGCATCGCATTTTCAAACGATCGCGGCGACCACTCGTTCGTCGTCGTCTACGGTTTCGGGTCCAAACGCTTCACCTATTTAGCGCCGGCGTTCACGCACGATTACGAGCCCGCCTGGTCGCCAGACGGGAGAAGCGTCGCGTTTTTGCGCTTGCCCGGAACGCGCGAAAACGAAGATCCCTACGCGCAACTTAACGAGCAAGTCGTCGAAGCACCGTTTGAAATTTGGATCGGCGATTCGTCTACCGGCCAGGCGCATCGCCTTTGGCAAGCCGACCCGGGCATGGGCTCGGAGTTTTACGAACTCGACGCCGCCGATCAACTCTTTTGGGGCAACGACGGCGCAATCGCGTTCGTCTGGGAGAAGACGGGCTGGCGACAACTCTACGCAGTACCTGCATCGGGCGGGGCCCCGGTGCCTTTGACCGCCGGAGATTTCGAAGTCGAAAGCGCGGTCGCATCGACCGATCGCTCGCATCTGTACTATGCGACCAACGAGGGCGACATCGATCGGCGTCATATTTGGAGCGTCGGTTTCGACGGCGCGCCGCCCGTCGCGCTGAGTTCGGGCAACCAAAGCCAGTGGTTCCCCGCGGCGCTGGCGGGCGGCGCGGTCGCATTCGTCAACGCCGGATGGGCCGACGTTCCGCAAGTCCAAGTCCGCGCGGCGTCGGGTAGGGCGCAGACTATCGGGCCCGCATTTCCCGCCAGCTTTCCAAAGAACGGCGTGGTGCAACCGCAATTGGTCACCTTCAACGCGCCCGACGGGCTGCTGATTCACGCGCAATTGTTCGTCCCCAACGACGGTCGGGCCAAGCACTGCGCGATCGTCTTCGATCACGGCGGTTCCGAGCGACAGTTGCTCCCGGGTTTTCACTACATGGAGGCCTATGCCAATCTGTATGAGGAGAACCAGTACCTGGTCAATCGTGGTTGCGTGGTAATGTCGATCAACTATCGCAGTGGCATCATGTACGGCCACGACTTCCGCCGCGCGAAACATCAAGGCCCCACCGGCGGCGCGGAATACCAGGACGTACTCGCAGGCGCTGGCTACCTTGCGACGCTGTCAGGTGTGGATCCCGATCGCATGGGGATTTACGGGTTGTCGTACGGCGGCTATTTGACGGCGATGGGCTTGGCCCACAACTCGGACATCTTCAAGGTGGGATTCGATATGGCCGGCGTGCACAATTGGCAGTACCTCATCGATAGCGGCTATGGACACCCGGTCGGAACGCCGCAAGAGCGGCAGATAGCGTTCGATTCGTCGCCGGTGGCCGCGCTGGCAACCTGGCGTTCTCCGGTGTTCTTGGCGCAAGGCGACGACGATCGCAACGTCGATTTTGCCGAGGGCGTCGATCTGGCCCAGCGCCTACGCGCGCAGGGTGTCGAGGTGCAAACGATGGTCTTTCCGAACGAAATCCACGAGATGACGTTGACCTTTGGGGACAGCTTGCGATTGTTTTCGGCCGGCGCGCAGTTTCTGCTCGCGCATCTCGGGGGAGATACATCACCATGAATGACGCCGACATTTCCCAGCATATCGCCGCGCTGGTCAAAGAGGAACACGATCTGCTCGAACGCGGCGAGGCCGGTTCGCTGAGCCGCACCGAACACCAGCGGCTTGCCGACATCGACGTCCGCTTGGATCAGTACTGGGATCTCTTACGCCAGCGTCGCGCACGTCGCGACGCTGGCCAGGACCCAACCGTCGCGCAGATGCGACCACCCGATGTCGTCGAGAAATATAAACAATAAGCCCCGCCTGGGATGGTGGTGGAACAGGCAGACACAGCAGACTTAAAATCTGCAGCTCGAAAGGGCGTCCGGGTTCGACCCCCGGCCATCCCATAAAAGGGGCTCGTCCTTAGAACGCGCCGAATAGAATCGTATGCCGGAATCCTTCCAGCAACGCGCCGATTCGCGGCGCAAGACGCTCTCCGCGTGGGTCGCGCGATCGAAAGCCGAAGCCCGCGCGTTTGAACGCGAGCGAGACCGGCAGCTTTCGCCCAGCGAGCGCGTCGAAGCGATCTGGGCCCTTGTATGCGATCTCGCCGAGGTTCGGGGAAGCGATGCATCAGAACTCAGACTTGACCGATCTCTTGCACGCGTTGAACGACGAGGGCGCTAGGTACCTCATCGTCGGCGGCTACGCCTTTGCGTACCACGGCCATATCCGTGCCACGCGGGACGTCGATATCTTCGTCGGGGGCGATCCCGAAAACGCGGCAAGAGTATGGCGCGCGCTCCTCGCGTTCGGGGCTCCGCTGACCGACCTTCGCGAAGAGGACCTCACGCGTCCCGAAACGTTCTTCATCATGGGTCGTCCGCCCAATCAAATCGATCTCATTACCACAATCGACGGCGTTTCGTTCGATCATGCCTGGGCGAATCGCGTCGAGTCGACCTACGAGCGGACGCAAGTGTACTACATTGGCCGCTCGGACCTCATCACGAATAAAGAAGCGGCCGGACGTCCTCAGGACAAGCTCGACGTTGCCTACCTGCGAGAACACGATGCATAAGTCAATCACACATCATCTCGACGAGATGGGCGTGCGCGATGACTAGTCTGTTCTTGCCGCTGACGATGCGCGGACTCACGATCGAAAATCGCATCGTCGTGTCGCCGATGTGTCAATATTCTTCCACCGATGGCTCGGCTAATGATTGGCACGTCGTCAATCTCGGCCAATTCGCGCTCTCGGGGCCGGGCATTTTGTTCTTCGAAGCGACTCACGTGAGCCCGGAAGGCCGCATCACGCCGCGCTGCCTCGGGCTCTACAGCGACGACAATGAGGCGGGGATGCAGCGCGTCGTGCAGTTCGTGCGTACCTGGGCGCGCGCGCCGGTCGGCGTCCAACTCGCGCACGCCGGTCGTAAGAGTTCGACGATGGTGCCGTGGGAAGGCGTCGGCGCGTTGCGGGGACCCGGTGCGTGGGAGCCGGTTGCGCCATCGGCGGTCCCCTATCAAGCGGATTGGCACGTGCCGCGCGCCTTGGATGCCGCCGGGATGCAGAAAGTACGCGATGATTTCGTCGCCGCAGCTCATCGCGCCGAACGTCTCGACATCGATCTGATCGAATTGCATTTCGCGCACGGCTACCTCGCCCATCAATTTTTTTCGCCGCTTTCCAATCAACGTACCGACGAATACGGCGGTTCGCTCGATAACCGCTTGCGCTTTCCGCTCGAACTGTTCGATGCCGTGCGCGCGGTTTGGCCCGAACGCAAACCGATGGGCGTACGCATCTCGGCCACGGATCACATCGACGGCGGCTGGAATCTCGAGGGTGCGATCGTGCTGGCCGAACGCTTGCAAACGCGCGGCTGCGATTTCATCGATGTCTCGAGCGGCGGACTATCGCCGTTGCAGAAGATCGCGGTGACGCCGGGCTATCAAGTGCCATACGCGCGCGAGATTCGCCAGGCGAGCGGAATCCCGACCATCGCGGTCGGTGCGATCACGCTGCCGCAGCAAGCCGAAAACATCATCGCCACCGGGGATGCCGATATGGTCGCGCTAGCGCGCGGCTTTCTGCGCAGCCCGCGTTGGCCATGGGATGCCGCCGACACCTTGGGCGGCCAAGCATTCTGCCCGCCGCAATACGCGCGCGGAAGAGCGGGCCGCCACCCCTAGGCGTTAGGTCTTGCGCGCGCGTTGCGCCTTTTTTGGGACCGGAACGCGCGGCGCCATGATCTGCGCGAGCATATCGGGCGTGCCCTTGATGCGCACGAGATGCGGGAAGCGCACGCCGCCGTGATAGTCGACCGAGACCATCGAGAAATATCCGCTGTCGTTGACCAAGAACGAGATCGGCCGATGATCTTGCTGAGCGCGCTTGATCGCGTTGGTGAAGGTATCGGGGCTGTAACTTCGTCCGTCGATAGCGACGACGATCCCGTGCGGCGCTAAGCCCGCATTCCATGCCGCCGACCCGCGTCGAACGTCGCGGATCGCACCGGTCGGCCCGGCATCGAAGCCGATCCCGTACCAGCCCGAAACGCCGTGCCTCGCGTCGTCATAATCGTTGGCTTTCGAGGTATATACGAGCTTCCAGCCCGAGCGCGCGAGTTCGTCGGTGGGCGGATGAACGCTAACGTGATAGACGTAGCGATCGAAGAGGCCATGCCAGTCGTATGACGTGACATCGCCGAGCAGGCGCTCGATGTCGGCGCGCGTGTAGGTCACCGTGATCGGTCCGGTATTCGGCGGCCCCGCATACAGATGCAAGAACGTGTCGAGCGATTTGGTGCCGTGGGTCTGCTGACGGACGATCGTATCGACGTCCAGCCAGACCAACTCGCCTTCGGTGTAAAAGTCTCCGGCCGTGCGCCGGAGCGAGGAATAGTCGCCGCCGGATTGATACAACCAGGGCGCTGCCGTCGTGGTATCGATCAACGGCGTCGTCAGGCGTCCGGGCTCGTAATCCATCGAAGCGTACACGGTCGCAAGATATTCCGGATAGGTTTTGGGTTTGCGAATGCCGATGCGGAACGAAAGCAGATCGCCCAAATATTGGTTCATGCCTTCGTAGACCCACAGCAGATCGGTCTGCTCGGGGACTTGGAAGTTGGGCGTCCACAGGTCGTAGGGGCGGCGGTATTTTCCGTTCCATGAATGTGAGAACTCGTGGGTCAGCAAGTCGCCGCCGCTTACCTGCTCGGCGGGATCGGTGAAGAACGACCCGTCGGCGCGATCGTCGCTGGATTGATGGTGTTCGATGCCCTGAAACCCGATCGCATCGCTGAGCGTCAACAGCGAATGATAGCCGTTCCAATGGCGCGCGCCGTAGAGCGCGAGCGCTTCGGGCGTCATCCGTTTGAGCGACGCGAGCATCGCGGGAGAAAGGTTCAAATCCTCGGGTGCGTCGGCGAACAGGTCGAGCGTTTGCGCCGCGATCCCGCGTTGCCACAAGATGTGATGCGCATAGTAACGGCCGGCGTCGAGTGGTGAGTCGATCAGCATCGCCAACGGAACCGTGCCGAAATCGATCCGATCGCCGTTCCGTTGCGGCGAAGGCAGCGCGGTGCCGTAGCCCCAACCGGGCGGCAAAATGATGCTGGGCCGCACGAACACGGCGTGCGAGTTGGTGTCGGCTTGATACAGAATGTCGCGGTTCCAGTTGACGATGGCTAGATTATTGGTCGACATCGTGTCGCCCGGCGCGTTAAGCAGGACGGTGAAGTCGACGTCGAGGGTCGAGGCGCCCGCCGGGAGCGTTACGTGGAAGG
>DATKGB010000058.1:0-6021 GCA_035544315.1 Verrucomicrobiia bacterium | reverse complement strand
GGGAGAGCGTGCTGCTGGCGGGGAACACCGCGTTCCTCGGCGCGGGCAAGCGCGGAAACGGCATCGGCCGCAACGGCTTTGCAACGGTGGCGCGCGCGCGCGGCTATCGGGTGGTCGAAGTTGCCCTCGCCGACGGCGTTGCGTCGTTGCGCTCGATCGCCGGCGCGGTCTCGCACGATACCGTCGTGCTGGGCGCCGACAAACTCGACGTGGGCGCATTCGAGGGATTCAAGACGATCTTGCTGGAGCGCGGGGAGAGTCTGGCGGCGGGCGTGCTGTGTTTGGGCGAACATCACGTGCTGGCCGATCTGCGCTATCGGACGTCGCTGTCGATCATGCGAAAGGCCGGCCTGGTGGTCGAGTCGATCGATCTTTACGAATTTGCGAAGATTGGCGTCTCGCCGTCGATGCTGGCGCTCGCCCTCAAACGCGATTAGGTAGCGGACGTGCGCATCGCAATTTTTTCAGACATTCACGGCAACCTCGTTGGCCTGGACGCGTGTTTGATCGATTTGGCGCAACAGGGCGGCGCCGACGTCATCGTCGGTGCCGGCGACCTATGCGCCGACGGGCCGAAACCAAAAAAGGTTCTGCAGCGTCTGACCGAGATCGGGGCGCAGTGCTTGTGCGGTAACACCGACCGCTACATCGCGCGCGACGACTCGTCGCTCGCCGCGGCCGAACGCGCGCAGATTGAATGGACGCGCGGCGATCTGGGCGACAAATGGGTGTCGTGGCTGGGCGAGTTGCCGTTTTCGCTGCGCTTCGGTGAGCCCCCCAACGCATTGCTGGTGGTCCACGCCAATCCGGCCACCGACGACGAACATCTGTGGCCCGACGCCGACGACGCGACGCTCGAGCGTTTGATCGGCCAAGAGGACGCGGCCACGATCGCGTTCGGACACCTGCATATCCCGTACGCTCGCACCTGGCGAGGCAAACTGCTGGTGAACGTAGCTTCGGCCGGTTTGCCCAAGGACGGCGATCCGCGTGCCGCCTATGCAATTCTGACGCAGCGCTCGGGCGGCTGGGAAGTCAAACATCGCCGCGTTGCCTTCGACGTGAAGAAGGTTGCCACCCAATTGACCGATTGTGCGATTCCGGGAGGTGCGGAATTGATCGCAACGCTGCGTCGCCACCGCTACAAACGCTTGAAAAATCTTATTCCGTGACCCCGGCTCCGGCGATCGTCGTCGACCAACTCGTCAAACGCTACGGCGACGTCACGGCCGTCGATGACTTGTCGCTACGGGTCGAAGCCGGCGATTTCTTCGGATTCCTCGGCCCCAACGGCGCCGGCAAGACGACGACGATCAGCGCGATCGTCGGGTTGGTTCGCAAGACGGCGGGTCGCATCGCGATTTTCGGACACGATATCGACACCGATTGGCGCATCGCACGGCGATTGGTCGGGCTAGCGCCCCAAGAGTTCAACTTCGACCGCTATCTCTGCATTCGCGACGTGCTGATCTTTCAAGCCGGTTACTATGGCATTCCCAAACGTGAGATCGAATCGCGCGCCGACGACCTGCTCGAACGGTTCGGTTTGACGTCCAAGGCCAAGGTAGAGTTCACCAAACTCTCGGGCGGGCAGAAGCGCCGGCTGACGCTGGCTCGCGCGCTGATCCATTCGCCGCAGCTGTTGATTCTGGACGAACCGACTGCGGGTGTCGACGTAGAGTTGCGGCTCGAACTCTGGGAGTTGCTCCGTTCGCTCAACAGCCAAGGAATGACGATCTTCCTGACGACGCACTACCTGGAAGAAGCGCAGACCTTGTGCCGTAATATCGCGATCGTTCGTGCCGGAAAGATCGTGGCCGATCAAACCACGGCTTCGCTGGTCGGCGCCGACGGCGGTTCGCTGCAAGACGTGTTCTTGGAGTTGACGCGCTCGCGATCGCTTCGATGAATACCGTCGGTTTGTGGACGCTGGTCAAGCGCGAGGTGATCCGCAGCCTTAAGATCATCAATCAGGTGATCTGGCCGCCGATCATCACGACCCTACTTTACGTACTCGTCTTCGGCGTTGCATTAGGCAGCAAGATCACGCACATGCAGGGCGTCACCTATTCGGAGTTCTTGATTCCGGGTCTGATCATGCTGCAGGTGATCGACTCGTCGTATGGCGAGTGCTCGAGCTCGGTCTTCCAAGGGCGATTCATGCAGGCCATTCAAGAAATGTTGATCGCGCCGATGTCGGCGTTCGAGATGGTCGCCGGCTACGTCTTGGGAAGCCTCGCGCGATCCATTTTGATCGCCATGCTTATCACGATTTTGGGATTCGCCCTGGTGCATACCCTTCCGCACGATTGGCTCTTATATTTTGCCGTGTTGTGCATTGTCTCGATCTTGTTTTCGTCACTGGGCATCATATTCGGATTGATGGCCGAGAAGTTCGATCACCTGGCCGTGCTGACGACGTTCGTAATCACGCCGTTAACCTTCGTGGGCGGCGTCTTTACCGCGGCCACGCTGCTGCCGCAGTTTCTGCGGAACGCCGAACTGGTCAACCCGATGTTCTACACGATCGACGCGTTTCGGTACTCCTATACGGAGCAGTCGTATCTACCGCTGTGGCTCTCGGTCGGCACGATCTGCATCTTGGCCGTCGCCGCATTCGGCATCGCGCTGCGGATGATGTCCGTCGGGTATAAACTGCGCGTTTAACGAGCGTTTCGGGGCCGATCCGGACACCGCGAGTTTTTCCGCAACCTGCTAGGAACTCCTAAAAGAACGGGTTGTGCTGTTTTTCCAACGCGACGGTCGTCGGCGGTCCGTGTCCGGGCATCACGACCGTCTCGTCGGGAAGCGTAAAGAGGCGCGATCGAACGCTGTTAAGGATGTCGGCGTAGGTCGCGATGTCGCCGTACGCTCCACCAACGGAACCGGCGAACAACGTGTCGCCGGTAAAGACGGTCGACTTGAGCAGGTACGATACCGACCCGTCGGTGTGGCCGGGCGTATGTAGGACGCGAATCTCCGCGTCGTCACCAAACGGTAACCCGTTTCCGTCATCGACGTGCAACGCGCGTGCGGCCAGCGAACCGATCGCGCTTGCGTCGCGTTGGTGCATGACGATGCGCGCGTCGGGGAACGCCGCGGCGACATCGGCGGTCGCGTCGCAATGATCGGCGTGTTTGTGCGTGATCAGGATGTATTGCAAGTGATACTCGCCATCGCGTAAGATGCGCAGCAGGTGCGATGGAACGCCCGCCGGATCGACTAGCGCGGCCCGCTTCGCGCCGCCCAGGAAGAAGACGTAGCCGTTGCTGGGATGAGGGTCTTGGCGATGGTGCCGGACGTCCGCATCGACGATGCTCGGGGGATGCCAGCGGGTGGCGGCGCCGTCGGCCAGTTTGCCGGGGTGCAGAGCCAGCACGACCGCGACGGCTCGCGCCTGCGCGTCATCGGCCACGCCCTTGCCCTTGGTCCAGCCGTCGATGTGCCCGGCGTCCAAGCCGGTCGCGCGCGCCAGACCGGCGGCGTCGACGCCTACGCCCCGCATCGCTTTGCGCAAGATGTCGCCAAATTCGTCTTCCAGCGGAATATTCGGCCAGTCGCTCATCCGGGGTAGGATTCCCAAGGGGCGCCCTGACTTCCCCGCGGGCCCGCAACCGGAGCGCCGCGCGCGGATGTTGAAGGCGGCGTTATGGAACGCGTGATCATCATCGGGTCTGGGCCGGCCGGGCTTACCGCCGCCGTCTACGCCGCTCGAGCCAACCTCGCGCCGCTGGTGCTTGCCGGCGGCACGTACGGTGGACAGTTGATGCTCACGACCGAGGTCGAGAACTATCCGGGCTTTCCCGACGGAATAATGGGGCCGGACTTGATGATCAAGTTTCGCGAGCAGGCCGAGCGCTTCGGTGCCAAAGTTGAGAACGTCGACGCGACCGAGGTCGACTTTAGCGGCAGCCCGCTGGTCGTCCGTACGGCCGACGACGAGTACCACGCCAAAACCGTTATCCTCGCGACCGGTGCCAGCGCGCGCTGGCTAGAGATTCCCGGCGAAGAAAAATTGCGCGGCCGCGGCGTTTCGACGTGCGCGACGTGCGACGGCGCGTTCTTCCGCGGCAAACACATCGTGGTGATCGGCGGCGGCGATTCGGCGATGGAGGAAGCGTTGTTCCTGACGCGCTTCGGTCGCAAGGTCACGGTCATTCATCGTCGCGACGGTCTGCGCGCCAGCAAGATTATGGCCGCGCGCGCGACCTCGCACGAAAAAATCGATTTCATCTGGAACACCGTCGTCGACGAGGTCTTAGGCGATCCGATTATGACGGGCTTGCGGTTACGCAACCTCAACGACGGGAGCGTCTACGATTTCGACGCCGACGCGATGTTCATCGCGATCGGTCACACGCCAAACACCGCGATCTTTAAAGGCCAAATCGATCTCGACGATGCGGGCTACATCGAGTCGCTCGACGGCACGACCACCAACATCGAAGGCGTCTTCGTTGCCGGCGACGTCAACGATCTGCGCTACAAACAAGCCGTCACCGCCGCCGGCTCGGGCTGCAAAGCCGCCATGGACGCCGAAAAACATCTCGAAGCCCTAGAGTTCTCCATGGCCGCGGTGCCAATTATCTAGAGGCACGCTTCCAGGCGGTTATGCCAGGATGTTTTCGAGGGCTGGTTTGAGATCGCTGTATTTGAACGTGTAGCCGAGCGACTGCGTACGCGACGGGAGGGCGCGCTGGCCTTGTGTCACGGTTACGATACCTTCGCCTAGCAGTGCGCGTAGCGCGAACATTGGTACGGGTAGCAGCGTCGGACGATGTAAGACGCTTCCGAGCGTCTTGGTGAATTCCGCATTGGTCACCGGCTTGGGCGCGCTCGCGTTCACTACGCCTTCAACCTTATCGATCGCCAGCAAGTAGATCGCGACGAGATCGTCGATGTGGATCCACGACATCCATTGCTTACCGCTTCCGACGATTCCACCGACGCCCAGCCGGAAGGGTGGAAGCAATTTCGCAAGCGCTCCGCCGTCGGAGCCTAACGCGATTCCCGTTCGCACGATCGCGACACGCATTCCCATATCGGCGACGCGACCGGCCTCCGCTTCCCAACGAACGCAAACGCCGGCCAGGAAGCCCGCACCGGGACCGCTTTGCTCGGTAAACGTTTCGGTCTCGCTGGTCCCGTAATATCCGACCGCCGAAGCGCTCACATAGACAGACGGTCGATGCTCCACCCCGCCCAATGCGATGAGGAAGCGGCGCGGCGCCTCGGTTCGGCTTTCCAGAATCTCGCGCTTACGTTGGTCCGTCCACTTCTGGGCGACATTCGAACCGGCCAGGTTCACGATCGCGTCGCAACCGCCGGCCATTTGCGCGGCCGACTCGGGCTGCCGCAGCGAGGCGGCGCGCACGTCATCGCCGCGCGCGGATAACGCGGCGAGCAAATGCTTGCCGACAAATCCCGAAGCTCCTAGGACGAGCACGCGCACGCGATGGATCCTTAAACGCTCAGCGCGTGCTCGGCCGACCCGACAATCGCTTCGATATCGGCAATTTCTTTGGGAATCGAGTCGGTGAGGTTCTCGTTGCCGTCGGCGGTAACCACGATGTCGTCTTCGATACGGATGCCGATGCCCTTGAAACGCTCGTCGCAATCCAGATCGCGGTGGACGTAGATTCCCGGCTCGACCGTGGTGACCATGCCGGGTTGCAAGAGGATCGGTTCGTCGGCGTCGTCGCGGTAGCGCCCGACGTCGTGGACGTCCAGGCCCAACCAATGTCCGGCACCGTGCATGTAGAAGTCGCGATATTTTTCGGACTCGATGTTTTCGTTAACGCCGCCCCGCAGCAGCCCGACGTCGATCAGACCTTCGACGATCGTGCGCAAGCAGGCCGTACCGAACGCGCGTTGCGGATTCCCGGGCCGGACGGCCTCGATGCCGGCGCGCTGGGCCCGAAGGACGATCTCGTAGAGGGCCCTTTGTTCGGCGCTGAAGCGGCCGCCGATCGGCCACGTGCGCGTGACGTCGGTCGTATAGCAGTCGATTTCGGCCGCGGC
>DATKGB010000057.1:0-10290 GCA_035544315.1 Verrucomicrobiia bacterium | reverse complement strand
ATGCCGTCGACCCGACCAACGACGCCGACGGTGCGACCCGCAACGCGGTCCGGTCGGCGCTGGAGGCCCTACGGCCCCGCTTTCCCGGGCTGGACGCGGCGGTCGCCAGGGCGGCGGATTTGGTCGCTCACGAGCAGGCCGGGAGCCGGCGGGCGGGGCTGCGTCGGCAGGTGCGAGAGGCCTTGCGCGAGCAGGAAGGCCTTCGGGATGTTGACTTTGCTCACATCGAAGCGGCGGTTCGGGCGCTGGAAAGCGGGTCGAGCGGCCGATTCTTTATGAAGACCGGTCTAGCGTTGGCCGTGAAACGGGGTACGCTCGTTATAGAAGGGACCGATGAAAGCCACCGACACCTATGAGGGAACGATCGAGCGGACGCTCTTTAGTGAAGCCGAGATCGCGCAAGCGATCGAGCGGCTCGCGATGCGCATTGCCGCCGATTACCGCGGGAAACCGCTGCTCCTGTTAGGTGTGTTAAAGGGAGCGCTCTACGTCACCGTCGATCTCTCGCGCGCCATCGCTCGCATCGTCGACGGACCGAGCGAGGTCTGCGTGGATTATCTTTGCGTCTCGAGCTACGGCAGCGCGACTCGATCCTCCGGCGAGGTCCGGATGCTCAAGGACACGACCCACCCGGTGACCGGTCGCAACGTCGTGATCGTCGAAGATATCATCGACAACGGGCTCACGCTGGAGTACCTCCAAGCGTTACTCGGGGGGCGCAATCCCGCCAGCCTGGCATCGTGCGTGTTGTTCGACAAGCCGTACCATCGTCGCGTGGACGTCGAGGTCGACTACGTCGGCTTGGTCGCACCCGACGAGTTCGTCGTCGGCTACGGTTTGGATTATCAAGAACTTTTTCGCAATCTTCCCAGTCTCGCGCAGCTGCGCTCAAGGGTTTTCGCCCAGTAAGGTCGTCGCAATACCATCGTGAACAAGTATTTCCGCTCGCTCCTGCTCATTATCGCCGTCGTCGCGGTGGTCGTGTTCCTGGTGGAACGCGTGACCCAACCCGCCATACCGGTGGCGGCTTTTGACTATAGCATGTTCGTTAAGAAGCTCGACGCCGGCCAGATCGCGACCTTTCATGCCGTCGACAAGACCGCCAGCGGCGATCTGACCGACCACAGCAAGTACACGGTCTCCCTTCCCAACCTCGAAACCGCGCAAGTTGACGAAATCCAGAAGCACGTCAAAACTGGGGTCAGTTACGACCCGGCGCCCAACACCAACATATTGACCAACCTGATGTCGATGTTGCCGTTCCTGATCTTGTTCGCTCTGGTGTTCTTCGTCTTTCGACAGGCGCAGAGCGGCGGAAATCAGGCGATGTCCTTTGGGAGGTCGCGCGCGAAGTTGCTTTCGGAGAATCGCCCGAAGGTGACGTTTGCCGATGTGGCCGGCGTGGATGAGGCCAAGGAAGAACTGGCCGAGGTCGTCGATTTCCTCAAGTATCCCAAGAAATACCAGTTGCTTGGCGCGCGCATTCCGCGCGGCGTGCTGCTGTTGGGGCCGCCGGGTTCGGGCAAGACCTTGCTGGCCCGAGCGGTCGCGGGCGAAGCCGGCGCACCGTTCTTCTCGATATCCGGCTCGGACTTCGTCGAAATGTTTGTCGGCGTGGGCGCATCGCGCGTGCGCGACCTGTTCGAGCAAGCCAAGAAATCGGCGCCCTGCATCATCTTTATCGACGAGATCGACGCGGTCGGCCGTCAACGCGGAGCGGGGTTGGGCGGCGGACACGACGAGCGCGAGCAAACCCTCAACCAACTGCTCGTGGAAATGGACGGCTTCGATCAGAACACCGGCGTGATCCTGATCGCCGCGACCAATCGCCCCGACGTGCTCGATCCGGCGCTGCTGCGTCCCGGGCGCTTCGATCGCCAAGTCGTGGTCGATCGCGCGGACTATCGCGGCCGTCAAAAGATCCTCGAAGTCCACGCGCGCAACAAGCCGCTTTCCAAAGAAGTCAAACTCGAGATCTTGGCCAAACGGACGCCGGGTTTTTCTGGCGCGGATTTGGAGAATCTGCTCAACGAAGCCGCGCTGCTGGCCGCGCGCAGAAACAAGACGCAGATCGAGATGAACGATTGCGACGAAGCGATCGACCGCGTGATGGTCGGACCCGAACGCAAATCGATGATCATGTCGGCCAAGGAAAAGGAACTAACCGCTTATCACGAGTCGGGCCACGCGATCATCGGCGGTGTACTCGATCGTGCCGACGCGATCCACAAGGTCACGATCATCCCGCGCGGCATGGCGCTGGGCCTGACCTGGTCGCTGCCCGAAGACGATCGCCATTCGATGACTCGCGAGGAGTTAGTCGCGCAGGTCAGCGTCTTGATGGGCGGACGTCTCGCAGAAGAGATCCAGTTCGGCGACGTGACCACCGGCGCCAGCAACGATTTCCAAAAGGCAACCGAACTTGCCCGCCGGATGGTGACCCAGTACGGCATGAGCGATTTGGGTCCGATTCAGTACGGACGCGGCACGCACCAAGTCTTCCTGGGCCGCGACTTCGGCGATGAAAAAAACTACTCCGAAGAGATCGCCAGCAAGATCGATGCCGAGGTTCGCAAAATCATCGACGCTTGCTATGAGAACGGCCGAAAAGTCCTGACCGAGAATTGGGACATGGTCGAGCGTCTGGTCAAGTCGCTGCTCGAGAACGAGACCGTCGACGCCGCCGAAGTTCTGGCGATCATCGGAAAGCGTCCGTTCGATCGCGACTCGGGCCTGGGCGAAGTGGCCGCCGCAGCCGTCGACCCGCCCAAAGCACCGGTCGAAGAACCCAAGCGCGAACCCAAACGCGTTCCGCCGACGATTTCACCCGAGCCGGCGTGATGCGCGCCGGCTCGTTCGTGCTGGCGTTCGCACTGCTCGCGTCGGTAACGAACGTTTTGCCGTCGCGCGCGACCAACGAGGCCGTCTCACAAGGCGCACTGGCGCACGGCGGTGCGTATCTGGTGGAGCGCGACCCAGGCGTCGCCGAGGCGGCGGTTGAGTTATGGTTTCGCGCGCCGAGCGATGGTTACGATGCCTCGACTCCCGGCATCGCGCAGCTCGCGGCCGTCGCGGTCGCTGCGGTCCCGTTGGCGGCCGGCCGCTCCTTGGTGGATTTCTTGCAGGCTGTCGGCGGCCGGTTCTCCGTAAACGTCTATCCCGACATGGTCGCCGTCAGCGCAACCGTGCCGGCTTCGGCGGCGCGACGAACGATTGCCACCATGACTGCGGCTTACTTCGCGCCGACCGTCAGCGACGATTCGCTCAAGACCGCCCAGCAGGACGCTGCCGTGTTGGGAATCGAGCGCAAGTATTCCGCTGCCCTGGCACTCCACGATTTAGCATTTCAGCAACTATTTGCCGGCGGCCCGGCGCATCAATCGCCGTTGCCCGAGTCCGACGCGCAGATCACGGCCGTTTCGCGGGGCGCCGTCGACGCATTTGCTAAGCGCGCCTTCCGCGCATCCAACGCTCTGCTCGCCGTTGCGGGCAACGTCGAAGCATCGGCGATCGATGCGGTGACCGACGGCACCCTCGGGACGATGGACTCGCCGTACGATTCCCCGCTGGCATCTTCGCCGCAGGATATCAGTCAGAATGGGAGCGTCGACGGGATCGGCCTGGCCTGGGCCGGCCCTCCGATCGTCGACGAAAAGGCGGCGACCGCGATGGATTTCATCAACGATTATCTGTTTCGCGATGACAGCGGCACGTTACAGCGCACCTTGGATGCCGCCGGCTCTTCGACGGCGCTCTCGGGTCAGTTCGTGACGTTGCACGATCCGGGCGTGATGATCGTCACGATCTCGGGACCCAATGCCGACGCCACCCGTACGGGCGTGCTCGCGGCAATCGCGTCACTGAACCGGCCGATGGATGCCGCAACCTTCGCCGCCGCGCAGCAAGCCTTCGTCTATCACTGTTTGAGCGACGCCCAGACGCCGCAAGCGGCCGCCGATAACTTGGGTTGGTATGGAACCGAGGGTAACGCCGCCTACGCTCCGGGAATCCCCGATGGAACGTACGTGCGCGACGCACTCGCGCTCGATCCCGATTACGTCGCAGGTATCGCGCGAACGTATCTCAAGGCCCCGGTCGTCGTGCGCCTGGTGACGGCGACGGCCAAGGGGAGTGCGTCGTGATCGCGCGCGCATCGTTAGGAGCTCTGGTGCTCGCGTTCGCGGCGACCGTCGTCGCCTCGGCGCAAACGCCGTCGCCGACGCTCTCGAACAGCGCGGGCGTGATCATCGTGCGACAGCCCGACGACGCGGCCTCGCTGACGGGCGTCGATCTGTTCGTGCGTGCCGGTCTCGATCGGCAGACGCTGGCTCAGAACGGATTGGCCGCGCTGACCGCGCAGTCGATCTTGGAGACGCCGGTTACCATCGGAACGTCGGGTACGACCCTGCCGCTGGAAACCGCCGCGGCTGCAATGGGTGGTTCGGTCTCGTTCGACGTCGGCGGTCGCTCCGTGCGTTTTTACGTTGAGGGAGGCTCGGGTGGCTCCGGCGCGCTCGTGGCGGTGTTCGCCCAAGCGTTAGGCACCCCCGCATTCGATGCGACCACGTTGCACGCGGCACGCCTCGCGCTCGGTCGGAAGATCGCGCAAACCGAACAGGTCCCATTGCTCGTCGGCCTGGAGATGCTCGATCGCCAGTTCTTTACCGACGCAAACGCCGGATTGCCGCAGGACGGCACGGCTACGTCGCTCGCGCAGTTCGTGTCGGCCGACGTGCGCGGATTCTATGTGAGAAACTACCGTCGCGGCGGGGCGGTCGTTAGCGCGGTCGGTGCGCCGGCCATATTGGCGTCGGGAATCCTCGAGCGCCTGGCGGGCGTCCTCCCGGCTGGTTCGTCGTCGGCGATCGTCGCCAAGGTGCCGGCGTTGCGCGGAGCGTCGCGCGAAATGATCGCGCATCGCGATATCGGTGCGCCGTGGATGGTCGCGCAATTTCCGGCCCCGGCGTTTGGCAGCAAAAACTTCGGCGCCATGCTGGTTTTGGCCGAACTTATGAATCGCGGTCTGGCCGAAGCGGCGCAAGTCCCCAACGTTATTTCGCGCACGATCTCCGAAAACGCCGTCGGGTCCATCTATAACTTCGATCAGCGCCCGGCAAATCTGGTAATCTACGTCGACGGTGGCCTGGGCGACGCCTCATCGACATTTTCGAACACGTTGGCATTCGTCAAGGTGATCGACATGGTGAAGTTGACCGGTTCGTTCGGCGAATTTAAAGCGCTAGCGCAAGGCGACTATATCGCCAACGCGACCAGGCTGAGCGATCGGGCGATGCTCGCCGGCGAGTTCGCGATGGACGGTGGCTCGGCGGACTACCTTAACGGCGCGCTGGCGGCGATCGCGGCCGTGACGCCGGCCGACGTGCAACGGGTCGCCCGCACGTATCTGGGCAATCCCGTCATCGCGTTGATCGTTCCGCGGGAGGCCGGCTCCCAATAGTGAGCCTGGACCCTAGCGTCGCGCTGGTCCACGACTATTTGAACCAGCGCGGCGGCGCCGAACGTGTCTTCGCACACATCGCGCGCGCGTGGCCGCACGCGCCGATCTACACCGCCCTGTTCGATCCGAGAGCGACCGGCGACTTGGTCGACGCCGATCGCGTGCGGGTTTCGGGGGTGGATCGGCTCCCCGGATCGCATCGTTTTTTTCGCTATCTCGCGCCGCTCTATCCGCGCGCGTTTGAAGCGTTCGATTTGCGCGGTTACGACACGATCGTCAGTTCCACGACTTCGTGGGCCAAAGGCGTGATCGTCCCGCCCGGCGCGATACACGTCTGCTACGTCAACACCGTCAGCCGCTTCGCATTCGATTACGACCGTTACGTCGGCAACATGGCGTTCGAGTTGCTCGCTCGGCCGATGGTCAAGCGCTTGATCGAATGGGACAAACGTGCGGCGCTTCGCCCGACGCGCTTGATCGCCAACTCGGCCAACGTGGCCGCGCGGATCGAGCGTTACTACGGTCGCAGCGCCGACGTGCTGCATTGCCCGGTCGACGTCGATCGTTTCAGCGTCGGTGCCGGGGACGGCCGATATTTCCTTTTGGTGTCACGGCTACTGCCGTACAAACGCGTCGATCTGGCGATTCGCGCCGCGCAGTTTGCCGGCGTGCGGCTGGTCATCGCCGGGACCGGCCCTGCCGAGGGAAAGCTGCGCGAGCAGGCGCGCGGCACGACCAGCACGTTGTTGGGCTACGTGGACGATGCGGAACTCAATGTATTGATAGGCGCGGCGCGTGCGGTAGTTCTGCCGGGCGAAGAAGACTTCGGCCTGGTCCCACTCGAGGCTGCGGCCGCGGGCCGACCGACGATCGCCTATCGCGGCGGCGGCGCGCTCGAAACGGTGATCGAGGGAGAGACCGGTGAGTTTTTCGACGATCCGACGCCCGAATCACTGGCCGAGGTCTTGCGCGTTTTCGATCCGTCGAACTTCGATGGGGCGCGCTTACGCGCGCACGCGGAATCGTTTGCTCCCGCGCAGTTCGTCAGCCGGCTCAAGGCGATCGTCGCAGCAACGCGAGCGTAATTCGCGCGGGCGCCGCGCGATCGATGCGCGCCGCTCGTGCCAACGATTTCGCACGCAAAGCGGCGCGTAAGTCCGGTTGGCCGGCGATCGCGATCAAGGCGGCGCTCCAAGGGGCGAGGTCGTGCGCGGGGAGCAGCATCGCCGCGCCGCCGCAAGCTTCGGGTAGCGCGCCGGCATCGGCAGCCAACACGGGTGCACCGCAGGTCATCGCCTCGAGCGCCGGCAGCCCGAAGCCTTCGGCATACGAGGGGACCGCAACGGCCAGCGAGTGGGTATAAAACGCGCGCAGTTCGCGATCGTCGGGCTTCACGCGTTCGAACGCGAACGTTGCGCTCTGCAAGCGGCGCTCGTCGGCGTCGGCGAGCGTCCCTCCGACGACCAGTCGAACGCCGCGACCTGGAAACGCGCGTGCAAACGCATCGAACAGCAGCGCTGCGTTCTTTCGCGGCTCCGGTCCACCCAGGAAGAAGACGTACGGGTCGTTGCTGCCGGCGCCATCGTCGGGCTGCCAAAACGAATCGCAAACGTTTCCGGTAATGTCAAAGCGTTCGCGCGGTACTCCAAGTTCACGGGAAAGTTCGCCCGCCGACCATTGCGATACCGTAGCGAGGGCATCGGCGCTCGCGGCGGCAATCCGGATCGGCCGCTGCTCGCGGCGGCGCGCAATCCAGCCGCGCGCGGGTGAGGTGAAGGCAAACGCATCGTGCATAGTGACGACGCGACGCGCGGGAATTTCGAAACGTATCCCGTTCCAAGGGTACCAGACCGCGTCGAACGCCCTGCGCTTCGCGTCGCGCAGCATAAATACGTCCAATCCGAACTCAGCATGCAAAGGCGCGCCATGCGCTGCGTCGCGCACGAGCAGGCTGACCTCGACGTCGGAATTGTGCGACCATTCGCCCAAGATTTGTCGAACGTAACGCCCCATGCCGCGACGGTCCGCCATTAGGTTCAAAGCGTCGACGGCAAAACGAAACATTATGCGTTTACGGCGCTGGGGTCGATCAGCAGCACAACGAGCGCGATCGCATTGAGCAGCCCGTGGGCGATCATCGACGCGAACGCGTTCTTTGAGAAATAGTAGACCGCGCAGAAGATCAAGCCGATCGCGGCGAGCGCAGGCGCATTGTAGATGTCTAAGTGTGCCGAACCGAAGAGAACCGCGCTCAGGATCGCCCCGAGCCAAAACCCGCCGTACCGCAACCCGAAGTTAAAAACAAAAAGGCGGAAGATCGTCTCCTCTGCGATCGGCCCAACGATCGCCGCGAAAAAAAAGAAGAGCGCGATCGCGCCTGGCTGATGAAGATGGGTAAACGCGATCGCAATCGACTGAGCGTGCGGGGCATGCGTAAGTTTCTCGACTACCGAACCGACAAACTGAGTGGCGATTACGGCTGCGATCGCTCCGCCCAGGGCGATTCCCAACGTCGCAATACCGGGCCGCACGAAGCCGAGGTTTTTGAGCGATACGCGCGCGGCGGTCGGCAGAAACCACCAAGCAAACGGAACCATGAAAATGTAGACGATGCCCATAGCGAGCATCTGCTCGATAACGCCCCTCGGATCGCCGTTCGCGCCATATACCGTGCGAATGACGATGGCCGCGGCGATTGTGCCGGCTACGATCGCGCCGCAAACGACGAGCAGCCAGAGCGCACTCGGGCCTAGTCTAAATGCTTCCTTCGGCCAACGCGTCGGCCAGACGGGCGAAAGCGGCGAGGTCGAGTTGTTCTCCACGAATCTCCGGTTGGAAGCCGCACGCGGCGATCGACGCGGCGATGCCGTTACGCGGAAGCTTCAGTGCGAGCGATAAACTGTTCGCCAGGGTCTTGCGGCGGTACGCGAACGCCGCACGGACGACCTGCTTGAACAAACGCTCGTCTTTTGGCGTCACCGCCGGTGCGTCGCGGCGCACCAGACGAACGACCGTCGAATCGACCTTGGGCGGCGGAAAGAAGACGCGCGGCCCCAGCGTGAACGCTCGTTCGACGCGCATCGTATATTGCACGGCGACCGAGAGGCTTCCGTACGACGGCGAGCCCGGCGCGGCCGCCAGCCGGTCGGCAACATCTTTTTGAATCATCGCGACGAACGTTTGCGGGCCGTCGCGCAGCTCGCACAGCGTGACGATTAGCGACGTCGCGATGTTGTATGGAAGATTTCCCGCAGCGTACCAGCGCTTGCCCGCGCCGAAGGCCGCGTAGTCGAACGTCATCGCGTCGGCCGCAACGATCGTTGCCGCGCGCAAATCGTCGCGCGAACGCAATATCGAAACGAGTTCGCCGTCGACCTCGATTGCGGTAACGTCGGCGCCGCCCTCAACGAGCGCGCGGGTGAGTTCGCCGGTACCAGCGCCGATTTCCAGAATCGGCGACCGCGAGTCGGCAGGCAATTCGTCGAGAACGAGGCGCGCGATACGTTGGGTCGCATCGGCGTCGATCAGGAAGTTTTGCCCGAGGTGTTTCTTCGGGCGTAACCCGTGCGCGCCCAAAAGTTCGCGCGGATGATCGCCCGGCAAACTCTTTATTTCAGGCGGTAGACGGTGACGGGGCGCCGTCCGAAGCGCAACGCGTCGGAGAGCGAGTTGAAGCCCAGATCGATGCGATTTCCGCGAATCGCGCCGCCCGTGTCGCCCGCGACGGCGACGCCATAGCCGGGGATATAGAGCTTCGTGCCCAAGCGGATAACGCGCGGATCGACGGCAACGATACCGTGCCCGGCGGGTTGTCCCGTAGCGGTAATGCCGCTGCAGCCGTAGCATTGGGCGGTATACGCGGTGGCGATCATCACCATCTGGCTTTGCGCGACGTAGGCGGTCTTATCCAGGGCACCGGTGCGATCGTGCATGAACGCGTCGAATTCGTCGACGCCTTGGGCGACGATGCGCGGCTGCGGTTTACGGGTGACGAGCGAGGCCACGACCCGTTTCTGGATATTACCACCGTCGACTTGCGTGAAACGAACGGTGGTCTCGCGCAGGCCGCTGCGTCCCATCGACAACACCTTGGTCTGACCGTAGGGGATCGAGAAGACGATGCGATGGATCGTTGGCGCGGCGATGGGCTGATGAAGCGCGCGCGTCCAGTTGGCGACGTACAGAATGCGAACGACTTGATTAGCGCTCAACGCTCGATCTAGCGAAGGGAGAACGCGATCGTTGGGGCTTAGCGTCACATGCTGTTCGGCAAGCAATGCGGCCACCGTCGGTGCCGAGCTGGTGAAGTGCTGCCGCAGGTGACCGATGACGATATCGACCCCGACGGCGGCGCGATAGGCGACGCCGAGTTTATCGGACAGCGGCGTATCGAGGTCGGGCGCAACGTAATCGTTGGGACCCACGACGATGCCGCGTTCTCGTAAGAAGGTACCGACCGTCTGCGCCGATGTGACGTTTTCGGTCGTCGATCCGTTCGACGTGAACGAGACGACGTGGGGGACCGGCTGGCTTGCGAGCACTTCGGCGCGTGCGGCAGACGGATACGTAGTAAAGCCGAGAGCCACGAGGGCGGCGGCCAGAACGCTAACGGCAAACACGTGGCTTGCCTTGATGGGAGTGCGTCCTATCAACTGATGCTCCTTCCCTGACGTCCACCGCCTAAGTGGTATGGCTAGCGCAGGGCAAGCCGTAAAATAGGCGGTGTCGTTTCAGTGGCGGTTTCTCTGGTTGACGGATCCAATCGTGGAAACGCCATCGGGCCTTCGGTTCGCACCGACACTCCGAAGAGCATCAAGCGGGTCACCGTAGGT
>DATKGB010000056.1:0-4110 GCA_035544315.1 Verrucomicrobiia bacterium | reverse complement strand
GGAGGGGACCGCCTCGTTCGACGACCTCGCAGAGCAGCTCGACCAGCATAGAATAGCCGCGAGAGCGGAGATCGTTCAACTCGAGTTTGCGCAGAATATCGGTTGAATACAGGCGGTAACCCGAGGTGCAGTCCTTCACGGGAAGATCCAGTACGGTCCGCGCCAGTAAATTTGCGATTGCGCTGTTCGCACGTCGGGCAACGCCCTGGTCCGTATTGCCCCCGGGCACATAGCGCGACCCGATCACGAGATCGGCGCTCTCCAGCGCATCGAACATAGCCGGCAGCACGCCGGGGTCGTGAGAATTGTCCGCGTCCATCGTACAGACGCCACGATAGCCGTTGCTCAGCGATTCTCTGAATCCACGGATATATGCCGAACCCAATCCCATTTTCGCCGGGCGCTCGATGAGGATCACTCGATCGGAACGCCGCATCAAATCACGCGCGACATCGGCAGTACCATCGGGCGAAGAATCGTCAATCACCAGCACGTCGGCGTCTGACGAGGCGCTCAACACACGCCCCACGATGCGCGAAAGGTTCTCCCGTTCGTTAAATGTGGGGAGCACGATCAGAAATGGTCGGCGTTGGGTCATATGCGATGGGGTTATGCGGTCCGGGACGCCTGCGGTCCCGTATGTAGAGCAAAAATAGCGTGGGCAAGGCTGCCAGCGATAGGAACCAACACAGGTATTGGGCGATCAAGGCAAGCGCGATTGGGGCCCCGAGCGTGCGCACCGGGACGTACCAGGGGGCTCTCTCCGATCCGGCCCGATATGGGGCCGCTAGGCCGGCCAACATGGTCGGGCCAAGCGCCGTTACGACCGAGGCGCCGTCCGGAATACGAATCGCTCGAAAGCCGCGCGCGCCGCGAACGGCGTAACGCACCGAGCTCCCAGCAAACAAAAGTCCCTCGGGCGCGTTAGCGAACATTTGCATCCCGCCGGAATGAATCGGCAATTCGTAGGCAACGTGTCCCATGGAAAAGATCCCGGGATTTACGGGGCCGTAAAAAGTCGGATCCCACCACTGCCAGCGATTCCCATCGACCCACCCGCGTCGCGGATCGGCCGTCAGATCGCTCGGATCAAACGCGCGCTCGATCGGCAACCGCCAGACCGGATCGGCAAAAAGTGTGCCGCCGACACGTGGCGTGGGCACGGACACCAGCGCCAGCGCGTGCGACTCACCCCGCCACACCACCTGCAATCCACGCAACACACGATCGTCGGCACAGTTCTGCGGATCCCGTCCCGCCACCAAGTCGCGCAAGCCGGGTTCCATCCTTTGGTCGTAAAACGATCGCCAGGTCGTGCGCACGATCACGTAACGAACGCCGAACTGCGCGAGGATGCGCCCAGGATCGCGTTTGGAATCGCACATCAGTGCGCCGAGCTGCGACAGCGGTTGAACCGGCACGAACTCCGAAAGCGATGGATGCGATCCGATCGCAAAGGCATCCGGATCGGCACCCGCCAGCGCTGCGCTTTCGCCTAGCGGTTGCAGCAAGGGCCAAAACATTACCAAACCCGTCCCACGATCGGCATTTACAATCCGCGCGACCGTGGCAATCTCGGCGTTATCGTACGTGCTTACTAATTGCCAATAATCACCCGTGAGTTGAGGAAGCGCGAACAGGATCGCCGCGAGCGGCAGTACCCACGTGATTGGGCGCAAGCGACTCAGGGCGCAGAGCGTCAGCAGTCCAAGCATGATCAGACCGCTGAAATGATACAGTTCCCGAAAGATTGCTAGTTGCGGAACGTGAGCGAATGCAAATGACATGACGCTCCACAACGGACCGTTTGCGCCCGCGTTCAGCCACGCAGCCAAGACGGTCAGAGCCAAGAACGTCGTCCAACGTCGCGTCCGCACCACATTTACGATCGCGATGAGCCACAACAGCACTCCGGCCGCGGCCCGGCCGGCAAGCAGCGCGGCGGGGACGCCCGCATCGTACGGCCGGACGTAGGCCGATCCGATGTAGGCTTTCCATAAAGCGCTTGAGTTCGCCGCCTCCCAGTGCAGATTGGCGCGATCGGCACTAAGGGCCGTCAGCGGATGGCTAAACAGAACGAGGACGATCTCGTACGGCGACGCGCAAAGGATCGCTAGCGCCGTAAGCACGAGCACGAGACGATCCCTCCCGGTGCGGGCCCACGGCACGAGCACCAGTATCACCAAGGCGTCAAAGGCGATGAATTGCGGTTGCGCGATGGAAAACGGCACGACGACGATTAAGGCGAGCACCGCGAGCGTCCGTCGCGAGCCCATCGCTAGTTGCAGTCCGCTCAGCGTGATGATCGGCAAGGCTGCGTACCCGAACAAATAGCCGAGATGTCCGGCCGCCATTTCGTTGGCAACGACCGGCGAAGCAGCGTACACCAGCGCGCAGGAAACTCCAACGACCGGCGTAGCACCCAAGCGCTTGGCCAGGGCGAACGCAGCGAGCAGCGCTCCGAAAAGCAAGAGCGAGGAGAGTATCTTTACGCCAAGTTGCGCGCCGAACATTTGGACTGCCAACGCAGCGACGAGCGCGCTGGGAGCGCTTCCGATGTAGAAGTTCAGTTGACCGAAGTTGTTGGCTGTGAAAGGTGAAATGGCGTCTCGAAACTGCGACCACGCTTGGATTCTGTCCGGCGGCCAGGACCAATCATGATTGAAAGCCGGTATGCCGTGCATCGCCCACAGGGGTCGTAATACGAGCCACACGACGATCGCGGCCCCCACGAGCGCCGAAACGATGTGTGGGCGAGAAACACCGCGTTCGATCTGCCCCGCGGTCATGCGTGCGCCTTCGCGCCAAGGATCACGAAGAACAGGGCGATAGCGTGTCCCACGATGAGCGTCTGGATGATCTGGTCGATCGATCCGTGAGCCCTGATCTGTATGACTGCCAGCTCGCCCAGTGCCACACACAACAGCGGAACGACGTAGCCGAAACTGTGCAATCCTATCCGATATGCTGCAGCAATATTGATACATGCAAGCAGCACCATTGCTACCCCATATTTGAAGACGTACCCCGCGCCCGGAGCGAATTTTGCGCCTGCCATAAGCGTAATTACAAATCGAGGTTCCAGCCAGTATAACACCAGGCCCGACCCGGAAATTAGCAGTGCTAAGGCAAGGGCCTGCAACAGGATCGGGCGCGCCGATTCGCCGCGTTTGGCCAGCGCCGTCGCCTTGGGCAACACGACGGCCGGCAGGAACCCTACGATCAGCAGCAGCGCTTTCCCGCAGACGGTAATCGCACCATAGAATCCGGCAACGGTCGAATGGAAAAAGTGCTGCACCAACACCGAATCCAAACTTCCCAGCATAGTCACGGCGATGGTCGAAACGGCGACGCCTGCCATCGACTGAAGCAGGCGCTTTGCATCCAAGCGGATCGGTGCCGGTTCGGGCGACGTGCCATCGCTGCGCAATTGAAAGGCCACGTAGGCGATCGCCAGCATCCCTCCGGAGGAGTAAGCAAAGAGCGCGCCGGCCACGTGGTAGCCGGCAAAGAGCGCCAGCAATCCCAGTGAGACTTTGGCGAAGCCGTCGATAGCGACGGCGATTGAAAATTCTCGAAAGCGCTGCCTGCCCTGCAATATGGCCCACAGGTTCGGCAAGAGAAAGTAGACGGCCACGATAACTCCCGCGGCGGCCACCGCCGCGGTATCCGTTATGCCGAAATAGGCGGCAATCGCGAACCGAAAGAGCGTCACGATGCTGCCGATCGCTACGGCTGCAGCAGTCCCGCCGATGGCCACCCAGCGTTTGAGCGTACGCAACTGGCCGAAATCGTCAAGGGCAGTGAATTCGCTCGCATACTTGGTAACCACGATTGCCAGAACGGCGCCCGGCGCGAAAAACAAATTTACAAAGGCAAACAACGAAGACAACTCGCCATATTCCGGTACCGAAACGTGCCGGGCTGCGAGAAAGCGAAACGCATAATTCAACAGATTCGCGATCGTCGTCGCGGCGAAAACGAGGAACCCGTGCCGCAAAAAATCGCTTCGCAGAAAACGCCGAAGCGATGTCAAGTGCGGGGCGCCCTTTGGTTCGTCCACACCTTTAAGTTTGAAAGAGAACACGCTCGTCCCTTTCCGGTTCGCCT
>DATKGB010000055.1:0-3483 GCA_035544315.1 Verrucomicrobiia bacterium | reverse complement strand
GGGGAGGGCGAACTTCTCCGGCGATTTATACGTCACGAATTATGCTACTCGGAAGCCGCTCCGAATGCTGTACGAAACCACACATTACGAGAGCGCCCAAATCATGCTAGAATACGGGTGACGACTTTAACCAAGCGAGCGCCGTTACGTTTGAGGAACACTTTTGAAACTGCTAAACTCGATAGATGCCAAAACATTCGATCAAGCGACGCTGATCGCGGAATCTAACGAGTTCGCGATCTTCGATATTGGCAACGACACCTACGCGCTCGTACATCGCCATGCGGCCGTCGAATGGCAAGCGATTACGATCTCAGGCGACGGCCTCTTCCGCGTCCTGGAAATAATGGCACAAGCGACCCGAACGCTGTACCGAGACGTCGCATCCGATCTCTCAAAGAAACAGCATCCCTAGCCGTTGGTTCCAGCATCGCGCGAGGCACCCTGTGAAGCACTCAGGCTGAGTGCGACGTCGTATACGGGGGCGAGAAATGCCCGCCTCCCAAGTTCGATGAAAAGAACGGCGATGAAAATGCAAACGGCGGGAAAGACTTCGATCCACCAATCATTTGAAAAGCCGTACGCGCCGTCTATAAGTATTATATTGCCCCATGAGGGCGTCGGCGGCTGGACGCCGTGGCGGAAGAAATCGACGGTTGCAAGCAGCAAGATGAGAGAGCCCCAGTCTCGCGCGGCACGATCGGCTAGCAAACGAACCGTCTTGCCTGTCGGCTCGCCAAAAGTTGTAAGGCGCGCCACGTGCGGCGAGAACAGGAGACCGGCTATTGCGGCCAAGACGCTCCAATTCAATCCCGGCTCGCCCGGACGCCAGGTAAGCGTGACGATCAGCACGATTAGTGGCCACGCTACAAAGCAAGATAGGGCATCGAGGAAGCGCAGCATAGCGAATCGGAGGTACACCCCGCCGTATCGTGCCATCGCACCGAAAATAACGCCAAACACGAGTGCGGAAACTACTGCAAGAAGGCTGATGCCCAGACTGACTCGGGCCCCTACGATTAAGCGGGCAGCCAAATCACGCCCAACCTCATCGGTTCCTAGAACGTGCCCGCCGCAAAGCGCAGCATTTACAAAGCATGGCTGTACCGGATCACCGTGCCAATGCACCTCATCGATCCATACGGCCTGCTCCGACATGAATGCGCCGCCTATAAACAGGGCGGCAACCCCAATCAAGACTACGATCGCAACGATCCGCTTAGACATCGCTTGTCGCTCCATCGGTAAGGTCGTCGGCCAGAAAGGTCTCTACGAGAAATCGTACTGCCAAAACAAAGAACGCGCTCAGCAACACGAAACCGACCCGTAGCGGATCATCCCATCCAGTCCAGAACAGCCTTCCCTCGCCGGGCTGGACGAAGTAGATCTCCGCGATCACGGCAGCGCCGAATATTTCGGGAAACGTTTTCGCGAAAAGCACGGCAAGGCAGCGCAAAAGCGCATTCAGCGTTATCGGGCGGTCGTCGCTCGCGCCGAAGCGGTTTGATAGGAAATCGAGTATAGCCGGAAGTTGAAATATCGCCAAGACGCAAGCTACGAGCAACATCGGCGGTGGAATGGACACTTGGAAATGCACCGCCATAACAAATACGCTCGCGCTCACAAGCCAGAAGAATGGAACGGCGCGTAGAGCCATCGCGACGCCCGCGACGATCCGTTCGGAAAACCGCGCGGCCAGCCGAACAAGACCAAAAGCTACCCCTAGAGAGATCACGTACGAGACGATGATCAACTCGAGGGTTGACGGCAGCCGTTGGACAATTGCGCGTCCAACCGGCTCGGACAGCGTCGCGGAGTGCCCGAAATTGCCGACGGCAACGTGCAGCAAGAACGACGCTAGCGGAAAGGTTGGCGCCGCAATTCTAATAACGAAGAAAACCAGCAGCGTCAGGATAAAAGCCGTCGCAATAGTTTTGCCCAGGCCAATGAGAATGGCTCTTAGCCGATCGTTCACTCGACGCGCCTCGTACTTGGTAGGGAAGGTGGGACTCGAACCCACATGAGTCGCCTCGACCGCTTTTGAGGCGGTTGCGTCTGCCATTCCGCCACTTCCCCAGGGGCGCTCACGCCGATTCGCGGACTAGGGCGCGGCTCCTTGCAGGGTAAACGTCAGGCGCGCCTCGAGGCCGGCGGGATACGTCAGGCGCACCAGCCGATAACCGGCGCGCGTATCGATGCGACAGATGACGCCGGGGGCGCTAGGGCAGCCCACGTCGACTCGAGTGTCCGCAGCTACGGTCGAGATCGACGCGGCATCGGCGGAGGCGTGCAGCGTTACGACCAGGGTTCGCGTGTCGGCGCCCAATGCGAAGGTCTTTTCGAAGTGGATCGGCACGTTGGCGAGGTCGTGAGCGTCGTAGTCGCAGCGAACTTGGGCAACCGGCGAACGCTCTACAATCGCGCAGGCATAGGTGCGGTTGAAAGTACCGGCCGGAAACGGATGCGTATATGCCGCGATGTAGTCGCGCGCTGACGGCGGCTGCGGCGAGGCCACGTCGTCGCGCAGGGCGCCGATCGTCGTGAACGCGTTACGCTGGGTCGCGACATCTTCAAACACGAACGAGCGAGCGCCCGCACCCGGCGAAATAACCGCGCGTACGAAATGATTGCTTAAAACGATCGCCGCGTCGCCGTCGGCAAAGAAATCGACGACGCTTGCCTCGGAAGCACCCAGAGCGATGGGCGCCGGAAAAGTGGGCGGCGCGAGGGCGGATGGCAACGCGTAGTTCAAGCAGCAGTCGTACGCGCGAACCTCACGCGGCGACACGACGAGCAGGTGCAGCGCGGGCTTGGGCCCCGATGTTATCCGTTGCGAAGATACCCGACCGCCGACGGACGTTCGCAGGATACAACCGTCACCGTCGACGGCGCGCGGATCGATTTGAAGGGTGTGAGGAGCGCCTTCGAATTGGAACGTCAAGAATCGGCACGTCGAAAGCTCGATTCTATCACCGGGGGCAAACGTCCGGTCCAAAGAACGCAACGGCATTGCGACGATGATGTCGCGCGCCGAACGAGGCGCGATCGCAAAGGCCGGAATCGCCACCGTTCGGTCGCCGATGCGCAGTGACGTGGCGGCAACGGTACGGGTAATCGTCGCGGGGTTGATCGCGTCGAGGATGCCCGACGCCCCGTCGGGCGCCAAGAGCAGTGCGGAGTCAACGATGCCGCCATTGGACGGGCGTGCCACCAGCGCGCGGGCCGCGTCGGCGTCGTGAACGATCCGGACCCGCGCACCGATTGCGGCGAGCGTACGTTCCACCGAGGCGACGAACCGCAGCGGGATTCCGGTGCGTGGCACGATCAGGATTCGCGATCGCAGCAGTTGAGCCGTGGCGGCGAGTCGCAAGTCGACAAACCGACAGGTCAACGCCAACGTGCGACAGCGCTGCTGAACCGCGATGGTGGCGGCGGCGATCGTCGCGATCCGATGGTTGTCGAGTAACGCGGCGTCCTCTCCCC
>DATKGB010000054.1:0-7136 GCA_035544315.1 Verrucomicrobiia bacterium | reverse complement strand
GGGGGGGGGGGCTGCGCGTTATCCAGCTACGCTACGGGCGCAAGCGCGATTACGAAGAGGGCTCGGGCGGCGAGCCGGCAGTTGGCATGTGCTTGAACAGATCGAGCTTGTGATCGACCATGCCGCGGTAAAATTTGCGTACGCAATCGGGATGACCGAAATAGTACGTGCGGGCATAGGCGAGATCGTCGCCCGACGAATCCGGAACGTAGTGCGAGATTTCGATCTCTTCCATCTGTTCGCGATCTACCGGATGAGGGCAGAAATCGCACGGGATCGTTGACATGATTAAGGTTATACCTCGAAAATGGCCGGCCGCCTTTAACGACGGCCGGCCGTTACATCTGACTCGGGGGTGATTTGAACACCCGACCAAGGGCTTATGAGTCCCCTGCTCTACCGCTGAGCTACCGAGCCTCAGTGCGTCTCTCCGGAAGGTCCCCTCCGGGGAGCGGCCCCAAAACGTTCGACCCCGAATACTACCAGAACTCCCCACGAGGTTTCAAGGGGCCCAGTCGCCAAAGGGCGCGCCCATGATGATTCGTAGGATGCTTTTCAGCCTCCCCGCTTTTGCGTTGCTCGTCGCTATGCTGCCGTCGATCCCGGCGCGGGCCGACGACGCCGCCAGCCTGCTCGCCAAGCACAAGGCCTTTGTTGGCTTCACCTTCGGTGACGGAAAAATCGCGTCGTTATCCCTTACGCAAACGGTGACCAACGATAAGAGCCGCAAGGTCGTTACTAGCGTCCACGAATTGGATGCCGGCTCCGTCTACCGCGCCGATTCTGTAGACCTGGCAAGAAAAGAGACTTCTTACGACGGGTTCACCGGCAACATTTTCTGGTACTCGAACCAGAACGGCTTCACCGTCCCGATCATCGGCGATCCGGCCAAGCTCGGACTCGCCGAAACGTTGTTTTTTAGCGATGCGGTCGCGACGCTTCCTTGGGCCGACCAGCCCAGCGCCCAAATCGACGGCAAGACCTACGACGTCGAACGCGTCACGCAAGCCAGTGCTTTTCCAATCGATCTCTACGTCGATCCTGCCACCGGCGCGTACCAGCGCGCGGTCATCGATCCCGGTGGCGATCAAGAGGAAACGTTCGACGTCCTGGGTTATGCTGTCGCGGCGCCCGGAACCAAGATCGTTTCCAAGTGGAAATACAAGGACAGCGCCTTTACTCACGAGCTGACCGCCATCATCGCCAACGCCCCGGTCACCGCAGCAGAGTTTCACCCGCCCGCTCAAACCGCCAGTTGGTCCTTTTCCAACGCCGGCGCGTTTCCGATCAAAATAACGCCTAGCCGCTTCATCATCAGCGCTAAGGTCAACGGCGTCCCGGGAAAGTTTATCTTCGATACCGGCTCCAGCGGCATTCTCTTGAGCGACGACTTCGCCCGACACGCGCATGTGATCGATTTAGGCTCCGGCGAAGATTCGGGTGTGGCCGGAAACCTTAAAACGACGACGGCTCGAGTCAGCACGATCGACATCGGCGGAAACGTCCTTTCGAACGTCATCGTTTCTCACGGCGGCACCGGAATCGATTTGGATGCGCCAGATGGACTGCTCGGCTTCGACGTTCTCGCGGGCGCGTTGGTGACCCTTGATATCGCCAACTCGACGATGCAGCTGCAAGATCTGTCGACCGATTCCAGCGGGATCGCCGGCGTCCGGGTTGCCGCCGATTTGTCGCAGGGCACTCCGGTCTTGCCAATGCTCTTGGACGGCGTAGCAACCATCAATGCGTTGGTCGATTCCGGGGACCCGGCAACCATGCTCGTCCCGACCTCGTTCATCTACGACCATCACTTGCGGTTTCTACGCAACGCCGCCCAAGAAATTACGGGGGTTGGCGGCGGATACGAGATCGATGCATGCGGATCGCTCGATAGCATTAACCTCGGGCCGGTCGCCTACGTTCACGCGCCGATCTGCGAGAGCGATTCGTTCTCCGGCAGCGATGGATTGATCGGCTTCGATTTTATCAAAGGCTTTGACAGAGTCGTCTTCGACTATCCGCACTCGATGCTCGTTTTCGTTCCGGCGAAACAATAATCAAAAGAACGCCGCGGATAACGCGGCGCTCTTTTACATCTGCGGTCGGAGGGACTCGAACCCCCAACCTACAAGTTCGTAGCCTGTTGCTCTATCCAATTGAGCTACGACCGCATACGCGCTTAGTATCGCCTCGCGCGACTCACCCGAATACGTCGTTCAAACGCGGTTCCCTGCTCGCAGGTACGACATCAATATGAAACCCGGAGAGGGAGGGATTCGAACCCTCGATACCCTTTTGAGGTATGCCCATTTAGCAAACGGGTGCATTCGGCCACTCTGCCACCTCTCCACGGCGACCGCCCATGATACGCGCTTCCACGCGCGCCACCCTTTAGCGAGGTTACTCGTGCGGCGCGGATGGCCCGTCGAGCGGAGGCTCGTCGACGAATTCAGCGGGAACCGGCCCGCTGGGCGTCGTGATGATCGGCGCGGTGCTTGGCGTGGTAACGATCGGAACCGCTCGCGGCGCGCGCGTGCGAAACAGAAGCGCGTCGAGCCCAAGAATTCGACCCGTCGGGATGACCGCACTGAGCGCGCTGAGGGCAAAGACCGCACCCTCTAGACCGGTCCATCCTTGTAGCGTTCCGCCGCCGCCGGCCGCCATGAGGTAGTTAAACGTCAAGAACATGCCGCCGATGCCGCCCAGGCGCGTGAATATGCCTAGCACGAGGGCGCAACCGACGAGCACTTCGCCCGCGCGCACCAATTCGGCGAAGATTCCGATATTCGGCTGAACGACGTTGGCCAGAAAATCGTGGTACGGGCCCGAGGTCGATGCGATACCGCCGCTTATCATCTTGGTCATGAAGCCGTTGGGCGGAAGAAACATCTCGGATTGGGTAAACTTTGGGATCGCGTGGACGAGCCACAGCACGCCGGTGAAGACGCGCGCGATCGCCAGCCAAAAACCGTACGTTTTATTCGAGGGCAGCATCAGATCAGAACCTTTCCTCGTTCCGCGAGCGCGATGATAGTGGCGGCGACCTCGCGTGCGGCGTCGGGCCGCGCGATGCCGGCAGTCGCGCGAGCCATCCGCTCGCGCCGAGGACGGTCGGTGATGACATCGCGGACGATGCGCGCGAGGTCGACGGGTTTGCGCGCGCGGATGGCCGCGCCGTGTTCGGTCAGATAGCGGACGTTGCGTTCTTCTTGACCGGGTAAGGGCTTAAAGAGCAACATGGGCACGCCAGCGACCAGAGCTTCGGCCGACGTGAGGCCCCCGGGCTTGGTCAACAGCACGTCGGCGGCGTGCATGTAGTCAAAGACGTTGTCCACGAACCGTAAGACGCGCAGGGGATAGTTGACTCCGCGGGCTGCAGCCATGACGCGCTGCTCCAAGCGGGCGTTGCGCCCTACTATCACGACCACGCAGACCGGTTCGTCCAGGGTTTCCAAGGCCCTCATCATCGCAACGATCGGTCCCAAGCCCAAGCCGCCGCCCATCATCAGCACGACGTTGCGGTCTTGCGGAAGGCTCAGCCGTTCGCGAAGCGTCGCACTCGGCTCTCCGTTGCGCGAAAAGTTCGCCAGGACCGGAATGCCGGTCACGGCGACGCGTTGGGGCTCGACGCCGCGTGCGAGCATTTGTTCGCGCATCTCCGGCGTAGCGACCGCGTAGGCGTCGATGTCCGTGTTGATCCAAAACGCGTGGACGGCAAAATCGGTGACGATGCCGACGACCGGCGGCGCGTCGTCGTACATTTTCTTGTATTCCGCCATGGCGCCGCACGGGAATGCGTGCGTGCACACGACGACATCGGGGCGTTCGCGCTCCATGAGCGGGCGCAGGTTCCCGGCGGTAAACTGATGCGCCCACGTTCGGAACGGCCCTACCTCGGTAGCCTTTTCGGCGCGACTGTAGATGTACCGGTACATCTGCGGGATGGTTTTGACCATCTGCAGGTATCCCTCGGAAACGACCCGCGAGACGACCAGAGCCGCATACTTATACGAGTCGACAACTTGCGTTTGCACGTTTGGATCCCGTTCGCGCAGCGCCGCGCAGACCGCGTTGGCCGCGGCGACGTGCCCGACGCCGACGTTTGCCGACAAGAAGAGAACGCGAATACTAGTTCTCGCTGCCTTCGGCGTCGGCAGCCTCCTCGGCAAACATAAGGAACTCGTCGAGGATCTCTTGGGCGAGCGCTTCATCTTCGAGCAAGCCGCCTTGCATATCGGTGACGATAAACTCGCGGTCCTCATCGTCGTCGGCGCCTTCGGGCTCGTGCATCAGGACGGCATAGGACGATCCGTCGTCGGGATCTTCCAGCACGCCCACTACCTCAAATGGCAGGGAGGCGCCGTCTTTGGTCTCCACGTGCAGCACTTCGCGCAGTTCTAGCGGTCCCTTGTCGGCGGACTCACCGTTTGTCGACGACATGGCAGCTCCTATTGTTCGTATTTTGCAACGTTGGCGTTGTGCTCTTCCAAGGTTTTGGCAAATGCGTGGTGGCCGTCGCCTTTGTACACGTAGTAGAGATAGTCGGTCTTAGCCGGATGGAAGGCGGCAAGCAGCGAGGCCTCCCCCGGATTGGCGATCGGCGTCGGCGGCAAGCCCTCGTGCGTGTAGGAGTTGAACGGCGAATCGATCTTCAAGTCCGCATAGGAGAGTTCCGTCTTATATTCGGGCAACGCGTATTCGATGGTCGCATCGACTTCCAGCGGCATTCCGATGCGCAGGCGATTGTAGTAGACGCCCGCCATGATCGGACGCTCCGGGTCGATCTTCGCTTCGCGCTCGATCAAGGAAGCGATCGTCACTACCTCGGGCACCGTAAAATGCATCGCCGTGGCGCGCGCCGCCGCCCCGGTCGGGAGCTCCTTGAAGAATTGCCCGGTAAGCAACTTCGCGATTTGCGAGGGCGAGGATCCCAGCGCGATCAGGTAGGTCGAGGGAAAGAGGAAGCCCTCGAGGTTCTTGGTCCGCGCACCGTCGACCACGATCGTGTCGTGCAAGAACGCTTCTTCGAATGCCTGCTCGGAGCCAAACCCTTGGTCGGCTAAACGCTGCGCGATCTGTTTGGCGGTAAAACCCTCGGGAATCGTCACCCACGCGGCAACCTGCGCGCCGCCGCCAAGCAGTTGGCCCAGGACGTCCCTTTGCGTGAGGTGCGCCGAAAATCGGTACTCACCGGCGCGAACGTCGGTATCGGCGTGGTGCAGTTTGCCCCACAGCCGAAACGTGAACGCGTTGGCGATGATGCCCGCTTGGGCCAGCTGCTGCGCGATGTCGCCGAAGCTCGACCCATGCGCGATCGTGATGGTCTGTGCGTGGCGGGGATGCGACGTATCGTAGGACACCGCGTCGACGAACCAGGATGCCAGAACGATGGCCAGCGCTGCCAACGCTCCGGCAACCGTCGCGACGACTCTCTTCACCGGGCGCCCCCGCCGTTACGGCGGCGTGCCAGATACGATTCCAGAATCAAGGCCGCGGCCATCTTGTCGACGACCCGCTTGCGCCGATCGCGCGAAACGTCGGCGGCTAGCAGGGTCTTGGTCACCTGCGCTGTGGTCAGGCGTTCGTCTACGCGATGAATCGTCCCGGAATACACGGTGCGCAACTTCTCGACGAACGCGTCCATCTTTTCGGCGGCCGGCCCGCGTATACCCGACAGTGTAATCGGATCGCCGACCACCAGGTCGCGCGCGCCATAGGATTCAACGAAGTCGGCGATTTGCCGGAGATCGTCGCGCAATGTGGTGCGTTGGATCGTGCCGACCGGGAGCGCGTACGTCTCCCCGGGATCGGCGACCGCAACGCCGATACGCTTGCTGCCCACGTCCAATGCCAGGATGCTCATGGTGTCGCGCCCGCCTTGGCGAATTCCGCGGCATAGCCCTCCGATTTTGGATGTCTCCCGAGGTGATGGGCCACGATCAGTTCGACGGCTGCGGCGACGCGCGGCCGCGCCGCGCGCGCGGCGCCCGGTCCCCGAGCGGCGCCCAGCGCGGCGGCGTTGGCCAGGTCTTCGCCGTCGAGTTCCAGCGCGTCGCGCCAGCGCTCGCGACATTCCGCGCCGGCGAAACCGCCGCTCGCAACGTCGACCCACGCATAGTCGCTCAGGCGCGCGCCGCAACGGATACACGCGTCGGTCGGCGGCGATACCCCGAGCGCTTCGAGCAATCGCATTTCAAAACGCGGCAACAGGTCCGTCGGGTGGGCCGATTTGGCGATCGCCGCGATCGCGCCGGTCAGCAGTTCGTACACCGACGGAAGCGCCAGGCCCGGCTCGCACAGGCTGGCAACGATCTCCGAAACGACGTTCGCGCAAGCGAAAGCCGCCGGTTCGACGATGCGTTCCCAATGCGCGCTCACCAGCTCGGCCGTAACGATCACGTCTAAATTCCGGCCACGGTGCATCGTCATCGCGATCTCGTTGGCAAATTCCATGCGGCCGGCCAGGTGGCTCTTTGCACGACGCACGCCTTTAGCCACGGCATCAAGTTTGCCGTATTCGGTGGTGAAGAGCGTCACGATCCGATCGGCTTCGCCCAAATCGCGCGCGCGCAGCACGACGCCGCGCGTCTTATACGCGCGGGGCAGCGTCACGCTATTCCCGTCCTAGCGCGTGCGGTCCGAACGAATCCGGCAGTAGGTACGACAGGTCGGTTTCCACCGGAAACGCCATCCCGGTATACGTGACCGGCATGGCCGGATCGAACTCCGCGATGAACTGCCGACACGCGCCGCACGGCGCGGTTACGACGCCGTCGGGACCGGCGACCGCGATGGCCCGAATCTTCTTATGACCGGCAGCCACCGCGCTGGTCAGCGCGACGCGCTCGGCGCAGATGCCCAGGCCGTAACTGGCGTTTTCGACGTTGCAGCCGGTCACGATCGAGCCGTCGTCGGTTTCGACCGCCGCTCCGACCTGAAACAGTGAGTACGGCGCGTACGCGCGTACGCGCGCGGCTTTGGCTGCGGCCAGCAACTCGTCACGCGTGGCCATCGCTTACCTCCACGGCTTCGTGCAGCTCGTCGTCGTCGCGAGCGCTGGCGTTGGAAAACACGTGCACGGTTAGGATGCGTCGTCCGCGCGTTCGCTCGACGCGAAGCCGCGTATACCGTTCCTC
>DATKGB010000053.1:0-3154 GCA_035544315.1 Verrucomicrobiia bacterium | reverse complement strand
ACCCAATAGCTGACCGCTGGCAACCAAATCCATGAACGGCCCACGCGAACTATCGAGCGCGGCTACCAGCACTTCGCTGGCGGCGTAGTCGGGATCGGCCAAACTCGGAAACCGGTATGCTAAGCCCGCAACGGGTACCGGAAGTTCGGCGACACCGCCGGCAATCGTCGCAGCGATCAGCGGTGCGATCGACCCCGTCTTATGCGTCGGCAACGGCACCGATGGAATCGGGTCGAAGAGTTGATGAATCTGCGCCATCGTCGCGGCGGGGTCGATGTCTCCGGCGATCACCAGCGTCGCGTCGTTGGCGTGGTACCACGTCTTGTAAAAATGTTGGATATCGGTCGCGGTCATCTTGTCAAAGCTATCGATGGTTCCGAGCGCACCATCGGCGTAGGGCGAATTGCCGAAGAAAGCGTGACGGACTTTCACGCCGATCGACCAGCCCGGCACGGATTGGTCCGCACGGACTTCTTGTTCGATCGCGCCCCGCTCGGTCGCCCATGCCGACGGCGCGATCGTCGCGCCGTTCATCCGGTCGGCTTCCAAGCGCAATGCGAGCCCGACGTACGTCGACGGTAGTTTGAAATAGAACAGCGTGCTCGTGTTGGAGGTCTGCGCGTCGTACTCCGCACCGGCCCGCGCTGCTAGATCGGCAAACTGTCCCGCCGACACGTCGCCGGTTCCGCGAAACATCATGTGCTCGGTGGCATGCGCGGTGCCCGGCATCGGATCGTCGTCAGAACCAACGCCGTACGTCAAGACAGTGGTCGCGACGGGCGCGAGATGATTAGGTACGAGCACGACCTTGAGCCCGTTGGCCAAGGTTTCGCGCACAACCGCAGGCGTCGCCGACGGCAAAAGCGCCGGAGAGGGCGAAACGGTCTGCGCGCCTACACCTTGAGGCACGACCAAGAGTACGGCAAAGACGCCGGCTATTACACGGATATGTATCATGGATGGACGGCAGGTTCTCCGCGTCTGGATTTGTGCCTGCGTGGCCGGGCTTCAGCCGTCGACGAGATCCAGGAACGCCTTGACGTCCTGGGTTTGGACCTCCATCCCGACGCCGCGCGTATGATAGCGGATGTCGTGAAAATCCGAACCGGCCGTCATCGCCAAACCGTAGCGGCGCGCGACGTGGCGAAAGTGCGCGACCTCCTCGGCGTCGTGTTTGGGATAAAACACTTCGAGGCCGTCCAGACGCTGAGCCAGTTCGTCGATCAGCGCGGGCGTTCGTAAGCGCCCCGGGTGAGCTAGAACCGCGACGCCGCCGGCCGCGTGGACGGCGTCGATGGCTTCGTACGGTTGGATATGCGTTGACGGCACGTATCCCGGCTTTCCGCGGGTCAACAACGTTCGAAACACGACGTCGATATCGTTGAATGCGCCCATCCGGATGAGCGCTTTGGCGACGTGCGGTCGCCCGAGCGCGGCGTCGGCACCGGCTTCGCGCTCCACGTCGGCCATCGCAATGCCGTACCCGGCGCCCCGCAGCTTTTCGACAACCCGCCCGATGCGGATGCGACGCGAGTTGCGGTTGCGCTCGACCAGCGCGTTGAAGGCTTCGTCGGCCAACGGCAAACCGTACCCCAAGATGTGAACTTCGTTGTCTTGCCAGGTCGTATTGATTTCAATGCCGGTCACGACGCGCGCGCCAAGCGCCGGTTCGAATGCTGCGTAAGCGGCCAGCGAATCGTGATCGGAGATCGAAAAGATTTCGACCTTGCGCTCGGCCATGAAATCGGCCAAGGCCTGCGGTTCGAGCGTTCCGTCGCTCTTGAGCGTATGGGAGTGAAAGTCGACGATCACGTCAGATTGCGCTGGAAAATGCGCTTGATCTCGCTTGCGCGGCCGGTCTCCTTATCGACGCTCACGACCGCCGCACAAAACTGTTTGGCCCCGGTCTTCTGCACCGAGAAACGGTCGGAGAGTCCGACCACAAAGCGATCGAGCACGGCGCCGCTTTCCATGCCGATGACGCCTTCCGAGGGGCCGGTCATGCCGACGTCGGTCAGGTACGCCGTGCCGCCCGGCAAGATGTGTTCGTCGGCGGTTTGCACGTGGGTATGCGTCCCGTAGACGACCGACGCGCGACCGTCGACGTAGCGTCCGATCGCGACCTTCTCCGAGGTGGCTTCGGCGTGAATGTCGAGTACGACGATCGGCGTGCGCGCGCGAACGGTTTCCATAATTTCGTCGACCGCCCGAAACGGATCGTCGACCGGCGGCATAAACGTGCGCCCCATCAAATTGATGACGGCGACCGTCACGCCGGCGGCGTCGATGAAGCCGTAGCCCTTGCCCGGAACGGCCGGCGGATAGTTAGCCGGTCGAATGACGCGCGATGTCGACTCCAGATACGAACTGAATTCGCGTTTGTCGAAGATGTGGTTGCCGCTGGTGATGAAATCGACGCCGGATGCAAACATCTCCTCGGCGGTTTGTGCCGTCAGGCCGAAGCCGCCCGCGGCGTTCTCACCGTTGGCAATGCAGACGTCGATACGATGCTGGTCGCGCGCCAACGGAACGCAACGCTCGAGCACTTCGCGCCCGGGCGATCCGACGACGTCGCCGATGAGCAGCAGATTAATCAGCGGCGACCCGGGGCCTTCGCTTTCTTTGCTTTGAGAAAATACACCAAGACGCGTTTCTCTTCGCGAAAGCCGACCAAACTCTTGGATTGGGTCGGGTCGCGCAATGCCTCGATCGCGTACAGGGCAATCTCGTCGCCCACGGCCGGATCTTCGTCGGCGCGTTCGTCGGGAATCGCATTGCGCACCAGCGCGTCGCCGAAGCGCTGGCCGAACAATCCCACAAGCAGTTGGAGCTCTTCCTTACTAAAGGTCTCGAGGTCGCGGGTCACGTGGACGAACGACAGGGTGCGATCGCTCTCGCACTCGACGACAACGGTGACCGGCTCGTCTTTGCCCATGACGAGAAAACCGCCGACGTGATCCTCAATGACTTCGGCCAGCGCGGCCTGCGCGGGGCGATCCAACTTGGAGCGCAGGGCAAACGTCAGCTTCACGGTCCCATCTCCGGGAAGCGAACGGATCGAGGCAAGTTCTGGGAAGCGCTCAAGCAAGGCGCACACCAGGCTCACGGTGTCGGCATTTTCGACGGGCAGTCGGTTGTACATGATTCGCCTCCC
>DATKGB010000052.1:0-8810 GCA_035544315.1 Verrucomicrobiia bacterium | reverse complement strand
GGGGGGATGCTCGAATACGATCGCGATATCATCGCCGGCGAACGCCGGCTCCTTGAAGCGATCCGGGAGACGGCCGCCGCGCGCCCGCGCAATCCCGCGTCCGCGCTGCACGATGCGATCTTCGACGGAATCGACAGTAGCGACGACGCGGCAACGCTGGTCATGCGCGCGCGCGGCGGCCCGGTCGACCGAATGACCCTGGCATATTCCTCGACGCCGCAGTTCGCGGCGATCTCGCGCAGCGTGCTTCGCGACTTCCTGGCGCGGCGTCACGTCGGTGAAACGGCGGCGACCGCGATTCTTTATGCTGCCGGCGAGGCCGTCGCAAATGCGATCGAGCACGGCGGCCGCAAGGCCGACGACACGTTTCGGATCGACCTCGACGCCGACGACGAACGCCTGAACGTCGTAGTCGAGAGCGCCGGTGATTGGAAAGCATTTGCCCCGCGCATCGAGCGCGGGCGCGGTATGTCGATCATGCAGGCTCTAGCCACCCAAGTCCACGTGGACAGCTCGCAAAACGCAACGAGCGTTCATCTGACGTTTAGACTGGCGCCTCAGCCCGAAGCGGGGGTTGGCGTAATCACGTAGCGCATCAAATCGCGCTTGTATGCGCGAACGATGCGATCGAAGGACATCCCCAGTCGATTCGCGACCGCGATCGAAGCGGCGTTTTCGCGATCGATGAGCGCATAAATGCGCTCTAAGCCGACCGCTTCAAACGCATAGTGCAAGACGGCGCGCGCGGCTTCGGTCGCGTAGCCGCACCCCCAGGCGGCGGGTTTGTAAAGCCAAGCAATCTGAACGTCCTTGCTCCCGGGAATATAGGTGATTCCGGATTCGCCGATCACGTGCGACGTCTCTTTGGAAACCACCGGCCACACCGCAAAGCCGTCCTGCTCGTTTTGTTCGATCATGCGCTCGACCATCCGCACAGAGCCTTGCGCGTCGACCGCACCCATCGAAAGAAATCGCATCGCTTGCGGGTCGCCAAAGATCTCCAAAGCGTCGGCGGCGTCGCCGGGCAGCATCCACGCTCGTATGAGCAGTCTGGGCGTTTCGATAAAGCTCAACGAATCGCACTCGCCGCCCGCAACATCTGCAGCACCTGCGCGTCGGGCAGTGCGAAGAACGTGATGCCATTGCGCCCGGTCATCGTCTTGGCTTCAAAGAGCGCGTCGTAGATGGCGGCTTGGGTCGCTTCGGCCGCGGCTTCGTAAAGCGCGCCGAGTCGATCGTTGTCTTCGAGCGTGGCGATCGCCGGCGCGGCGATATCGAAATCCGCATTGCGACGATACACGTACGTCGTAGAAAACGCGAGAAACAAATCGCCGCTGCCGATGTCCGAGGATAATCCGGCTCGGCCCATGCCCAACGCCGCGCGCATCGCCAACGCATGCAACTGCCGATTGTCCAACGGTGCGTCGGTTGCGACGACGACGTCGATCGATCCCGACGCCATACGACCGTGCAGCCCGACGCGCTGCGGAAAGACCGGCAGGTCGACGTTTTTGAGGCGTTGTCCGACGGGGACACCGGCGATCGTCAGTTGGTCGCGCGAACTCCCCGTATTGTCGTCGACGATGACGCCGACCGTATAGCCGCCCAGCGCCTGCGGCAATACGCGCGACGCCGATCCGATCCCGGCTTTGAAGCCGAACGCCTTCATGCCGGTCCCCGCGCCGACGCTGCCGCGCGCGAACTGACCGGGCTTGGCGGCTTGGATCAGGTTCTCCACGTCGTCGGCGCTGACGGAGCGCCCACGAATGTTGTTGAGCAACTGATCGTCGCACTCGGCCACCACCGGCAGCGGAACGTCATCGGTCACGCCGATGCGCGGATACTTGCGCATCATCCACGCGATCGCACCGTCGTCGGCACGCCCGACGTCCAACGTGTCGGTTAGTACGATCGGTTCCTCGAGGTACCCCGACTCGTCGATCCAGTGCGTCCCGGTCATCTCCCCGTTGCCGTTGAATGCCAGCGTCGCAGCGGCGTCCTTGTCGTTCCAGGGATCGGCGTTGGGCAGAATCGCCGTCGCGCCGGTGCGCACGTCGGTGCCGGAGATCTTGGTGAGATGTGCGACCCGCACGCCGGGCACGTCGGTAATCCCGTCGAGCGGGCCTGCCTGCAGCAAACCGAACGCAAACGGCAGCACGGCGCCCGCGGGCGCGGAGCAGGCCAAGATACCAGCTAGCGCTAGGAACGGGGCAAGGACTCGTTGAGCAAAGGACATGCTCCCATCTTGGAACCCATCCATCGGTCGGCCTGCAGGCGGCTAAGGCGGGTCCGCCTAAGTCGCGCTGAGTGTTGACCATTCCCGATCCGATCAAAGCCACCAAGATCTACGCCAATCTCTCGCCTGCCGACCTCGTCGAACACGCATTGCGACGAGGCGAAGGGGTGCTTGGCAGCGATGGCCAGGTCATCGTCGATACGAGGCCGCATACCGGCCGCTCGCCCAAAGACAAGTTCTTCGTGACCGAACCGTCGAGTCGGGAACACATCGACTGGGGCGATACCAACGCGGGCATCGACCCGGAGACGTTCGACCGCTTGTTCGAGCGGGTGCAGGCGTACCTGGCCGACCGCGACGTCTATTCGCTGGATTGCTTCGTCGGCGCCGACCAGAACTATCGCGTCCCGGTACGCGTCATCACAGAGTTCGCCTGGCACAGCCTGTTCGCCAACCACCTGTTCATCGTTTCGCCCAACCGGGCCGCGAACTTCGAGCCCGAATTCACCGTGGTCGACGCGGCCCTCTTTGAAGCCGACCCCGCCCGCGACGGCGTTCGCACGTCGACCTTCATCCTGGTCAACTTCGCGCGCCGGCTGATCCTCATCGGGGGAACCCGTTACGCCGGCGAAATCAAGAAGTCGCTCTTCACGGTGATGAACTACTTGCTGCCGTTGCGCGACACGCTGCCGATGCACTCTTCGGCCAACGTCGGTGCCGATGGCGATGTCGCAATCTTCTTCGGCTTGTCCGGAACGGGCAAGACCACCCTGTCGGCCGATTCGCGCCGCCGGCTCATCGGCGACGACGAACACGGTTGGTCGGTCGACGGCGTCTTCAACTTCGAAGGCGGCTGCTACGCAAAAGTCATTCGTCTATCGGCAAAGGCCGAGCCCGAGATTTGGGACGCTTCGCACCGCTTCTCGACAGTCATTGAAAACGTCGTCTTCGACGAACATACGCGCTCGTTAGACATGGAGTCCGAAGCCAAGACCGAGAACACGCGTGCGGCGTATCCGTTGGAATTTATCCCCAACGTCATGCCGGGCAGCAAGGCCGGACATCCGCGAACGATCGTCATGCTTACCGCCGACGCATTCGGGGTCTTACCGCCGATCTCAAAACTCTCGCACGCGCAAGCGATGTATCATTTTCTTTCTGGCTACACCGCCAAGGTTGCGGGCACCGAAAGCGGCGTCACGCAGCCGCAGGCGACGTTCTCGACGTGCTTCGGCGCGCCGTTTATGGTGCATCATCCGACGGTGTACTCCAAACTGCTCGGGCGCAAGTTACAAGAGCACGACGTCCAATGCTGGCTGGTGAATACCGGCTGGACCGGCGGTCCGTACGGTGTGGGTTCGCGCATGAAGATCGCCCATACGCGCGCGATGGTCAACGCCGCGATCGAAGGACGGATCGATACCACCTTCCAGCGCGAAGCGTTCTTCGGCCTAGAGGTCCCGGCGCACGTGCCCGAGGTTCCCGACGAAGTCCTCAATCCGCGCAATGCCTGGGACGACAAGGCGGCCTACGACGGCCAAGCTCACAAGCTGGCGACCCTCTTTGCCCAGAACTTCAAGCGTTTCGAGAAACAGGTCGACGACGACGTCAAGGCCGTGGCGATCCAACCGTAGCAAGCCGGCGGTCGCACACGTCGCTCGGGCGCAACTTTAGTCAGACCTTAATCACTCTCTCACGACGCGCACAGCCCGCGAGCCGTATGGTGGTGACATGAACATCACACGATCTCTTCTTGCAGCCGCGCTGTGCGTGGGGCTGGCCGTTCCGGCCCTCGCCATCGCCGGGCAGGCTAACCAAACCGCCCCCACGTCCGGTACCGTAACCAGAGCACCCGCCGGCGGAGCCGGTCGACATCACCAGCGCGGGCTCATGCGTCGCGCGATGAATGGTATCACGCTGACCGACCCACAGAAGCAGCAAATCCAAACGCTGCGGCAGCAGTACGCACAAGACCATCCCGCTGGAAGCACGCACGATCCGACCGCCGCAAAAGCGTTCCGCGCGTCGCTGCTAAACGTTTTGACGCCCGACCAGCAAACGCAATACCTCAAAAATCTCGATACGTTGCGCAAGCAGCGTCGCGATTACAGAGCCGGCCGCATCGATCCGAACCCCGAACCGACCGGGGGACCGTTTGCGCCCGAGCCTTCGCCTACGCCGTCAGCGGCCTAACCGATAAGGAATAACGACCCTCGGGCGTGGTCGTTATGCGCGCATCGGTAAGCCGCGCAACGAGCGCGGTCGCCCAACGCGCGAGCTTCGGGTCGCGGATCGCGCAGACGGCCACGACGTCCATCCCGGCAGCAACCGCGGCTGCGACTCCGTGAGCGCTATCCTCGAACACCAAACAGGCTTGCGGCACGTAACCCAGGCGTCGCGCCGCCAATCGGTATCCCTCGGGCGACGGCTTATTCGCCTCGACCTGGTCCGAGGTCACCAGGACCCCGGGAATCGGCAGCGCGGCGCGTGCCAGCAATTCCCGCGCCAGCGAGCCGTAGCACGACGTTACGATTGCCCAGCGCTCCGGCGCCAAGGCGGTCAGCAGGTCGACCGCTCCGGGTACCGCCTGACTGCGCTCGTCGATCAACGTTCCGTACAGATCGAAGAGCAGCGCTTCGTACTCCATCGCCCGCACTTGCGCTGAGTTATCGAGCCTCTCCTGGAAGGCCGGCGGCAACCGTCGTTCGTACACACAAGCGCATGCAGCAACCTAAAACGATGGCCATTTTGGTCGGCGGCGGCCCGGCGCCGGGCATCAACGGCGTCATCGCATCGGCAACGATCGAAGCGATCAACAACGGCCTGCGCGTGGTCGGAATCTACGACGGCTATCGCGCGCTCGCGGCCGGTCAGACGCCGCAAACCGTCGAGTTGTTCATCGAAGACGTGTCGCGCATCCACATGACCGGCGGATCGCTCCTGCGCACGTCGCGCACCAATCCCGCTAAGAGCGATCAAACGCTCGACAATTGCGTGGCGGCCTTGGACGCTATCGGCGCGCGCTACGTGGTGGCGATCGGCGGCGACGATACGACCTATGGCGCGGCGCGCATCGCGCAACGCGCGGCCGGGCGCATCGGTATCGTGACGGTTCCCAAGACGATCGACAACGATCTCCCGTTGCCCGACAACGCCCCGACCTTCGGTTTTGAGACGGCGCGATCGGTTGGGACCAACATCATCGAAAGCCTGATGGAAGATGCACGGACTACGACGCGCTGGTACCTGGTGGTTTCGATGGGTCGCAAATCGGGCGCGCTCGCATTGGGCATGTGCAAGGCCGCCGGCGCGACCTTGGCGGTCATTCCCGAGGAGTTTCCCGATGGGCCGATCGACGTTCGGGCGGTCGTCGACATCATCGCCGGTGCGATCGTTAAACGCGCGTCGATGAAACATCCGTACGGCGTCGCGGTTATCGCCGAAGGCATCGTCGAGCGCATGTCCTCAGAAACGCTGGCCCAACTCGACGATGTCGCGCGCGACGCGTACGGCCACGTTCGCTTGGCCGACGTTCCGATCGGCCTGCTGCTGCGCGATGCGGTGCGACTTCGCTTGGAGTCGTTGGGCGTCGAAGGCACCGTCCTCACCAAAGACATCGGCTACGAACTGCGCTGCGCTAAACCCGTTCCGTTCGACGTCGACTACACGCGCACGCTTGGGTACGGAGCCGTCCGTTATCTGCTCGAAGGCGGCAGCGGTGCGCTGATCGCGCTGTCGGGCGGACGCGTTTCGCCGCTGCTGTTGCGTGACCTGATCGACCCGGCCACCGAGCGTATTCGCATACGCTGCGTCGACGTCACTACGCAAGGCTACGCGGTCGCCCGATCGTATATGATCCGTCTGGAGCCCGGCGATTTCGTCGAGCCGGCCCTTTCACGCTTGGCGACACAGACAAACCTGACCCCCGCCGCTTTTTCCGAGGCGTTCGCGGGGGTACGTTGACAGGGATGAGATGCCCGCGACCAGTCTACCCTCTGATCGGACTCTTCGCCCTGATCGCTTGCGGTGGGGCGACGGGCTCGAGCGCGACGCCGACGCCGGCGTCGACCGGATCGCAGGCACAAACGGCTTGTTCGCCAGCGCGTTCGCAAGCCCAATCCACCCCGGGCTCGACGACGCCCGCGCCCGCACCGGGTTTAAGCGTCGCCGGCGGTTTGCATATCCAAATCATCGCGCACGTCTCGCGCGCGCGCGAACTTGCGATTCTTCCAAACGGCGACCTGTTGGTGGCCACCGGCGGATCGAACGTCGACCTTCTTCCGCTCGCGCAAAACTCAAGCGGCATCCCAGCGGCGCATACGTTCATAACGATCGCCGATCCACCCGATAGCGGCATCGCGTTCTCGACCGCGCAATGCGCGATCTACGTCGCCGGCGGCCACGGCGTCTATCGCATTCCTTACAGCAAGGGGGACCAGCGGGCCCAATCCACACCGCAGCTCATCGCGTCGATCCGGACCGGCTCGGTCGCCCCCAATAGCGACGGCGACGTGCATCGGACCGCCTCGGTGACCTTTTCGGACGCAACGCGGGTGTTATATGCGTCGGTCGGCTCCTCGTGTAATGCGTGCGCCGAAGTCGACCCGACGCGCGCCGTCATCGAGCAGATGACGCCTGCGGGCGGCGGCATGACGACGCGAGCCACGCGCATTCGGAACGCCATCGCGTTGACCGCCGATCCGGCCAGCGGACAGCTGTGGGCCGGCGACGCCGGCCAAGATAACCTCCCCAGCGGGCATCCGTATGAATTTCTCGACGACGTCTCGACCCACGCGGGCGTTGCCGACTACGGTTGGCCGAACTGCGAAGAAGACCACGTCGCTTACACGCAAGGCGCGCAGTGCGGCACGACGGTCGCACCGTCGATCGAGTTTCCGGCGTACTCGACGCTTATCGGGGCAACGTTCTATCCGCAACATCCCAGCGGTGCTAACGCGCTACCGGCGTCGTATCGAGGCGGCATCTTCGTTACGCGGCACGGATCCTGGCACACGCCGGGCGGCTGCAACGTCGTTCCGGAGGTCGACTTCGTCCCCATGCACGGCGACGTGCCGGCGATACCAGTCAGCTGGAGCGATCCTACCAAGCAATGGCAGCCATTCGTCACCGGCTTCCAGCCCGGCTGCAGTTCGTCCACGCGCATCGGACGCCCGACCGGGATTGCGGTCGGAACCGACGGCTCGCTATTCGTCGGCGACGATGCGACCGGCGCGATCTACCGCGTCCGTCCTTAGGGCTTGGTGGCGATCGAATCCAGCACGCTTTGCGCGGTCGTGGCGACATCGGTGTCGTTGCCGATGCGCGCATAGCGCAACGCACTGGTGGCGTCGGCCTTGGCGTCGTCGGTCTTTCCGAGCTTGAGGTCGATCTGCGCGCGCAGCAGATATGCGGTGTCGATCGAGTCGTGCCGAGCGATGTAGGCGTTCACATTTGCCAGCGCGGCGTCGTAGTCGCCGGCATGTCCCCGTCCGTACTGCGCCCGCGCCAGCGCGATCTTTCCAAATTCATCGTCGGGCTCGCCGGCGACGAATTTCGACAGATCCGCGTACGCTAAGTCGAACTGCGCCTGCGCCAAATAGGTTCTTCCGCGCACGTATAGCGCGTAGTCGGCGGTTGGATCCAGCGCCAGCGACCTATTGCAAGCCGCCAGCGATTCGGCGTAGCGGCCCATGTCGCGCAGAATACCACATTTGACGTTGTAGGCCGATATGTAGGTCGCATCGATGGTCAACGCTTGGTCGATGTCGGTCAGGCCGCCGGCTTGATCGCCGAGGTCGTCCTTCCCCTCGGCGCGGAACCGGTACGCGTCTTCGTCCTTCGGATCGAGGCCGATCGCTTTGGTGCAGTCGGCGATGGCCTCGGTGTCCTTGCCTAAATCGATTTCGGTTCCGCACTTCGTTTCGTACGCGTAGGCATAGTCGGGATTCAGCGTGATCCCCTTGTTGTAGTCGATGATCGCGTCGACGTGATCGCCCAGATCGTCTTCGATGTCGCCTAGCTCCACGACCGCTTCTGCTGAGTTGGGACCAAGGGCAACGGCCTGTTGAGCGGCCTTCAAAGCGCTTTGCAAGTCTTTGGAACGCACAAATTTCTGCGCTTGAGCGATCAGATCGGCAACCGACGGCGACGCTGACGATACAGGGGCATCCGGTGCGCCGCTTGCCAGAGCCGGCGCGGCAAGGAACGTCACGACCATCGCGACGGTAACAAGGCGTTTCATACGAGTAACCTACTTCTAGCAAAAACGACGAAAGCCCATCGCATCGCTGCAACGGGCCCTCGAGTCAGATAATCTGGCACCGACCTACTTTCGATCGACCCCTGCGGATCGCCTATCATCGGCGCTGGCGGGCTTAACTGCCGTGTTCGGGATGGGAACGGGTGTGACCCCGCCGCCATGGGCGCCAGAAACTTGATCCCCGTCCGCGACGACGAGCCTGAGCTCGAAGCCGATCGCGGCGGGAAAGCTACACAGAGAAGAACTTCCAAGTGCAAAAGCACGAGAGCGTAAAAGAGTCTAAAAAATTCTGGGCGATTAGTACCGGTCAGCTCC
>DATKGB010000051.1:0-3999 GCA_035544315.1 Verrucomicrobiia bacterium | reverse complement strand
ATCGCGTCGGCGATCGAGGTCCCGCCATGCAACGTCGGGTCCGGCGACGCTGCCAGCGCGCTGACGGCCGCGGGCGGCAATTGCGCCAGGATCCAAACGATCTTGCCGCTCTTGTCCGCTCGGAACGTGTAGTTCAGGCCGTCCATACCGCGATAGATGGCGGACACGTTTCCGTCGGCCCCTTGGCTCGCGGAAACGAACTCTTCTTTAGGAAGCTTTGCAACGGCCGCCATAGTATCGCCCAGCGCAACGCCTAACGCGTTGGGTATTGGAGCGGAATCGTCTAACGCGCGAGCAGACCACGGCGGCGGTTCGACCCCGACGCCGACGACGTTGCCGTTGACGACGCGCGCGAAAACGAGCCCGTTATCGGCCGAAGCCGGATACAGGTAATCTTTTCCGCCTTGGTTGTCGGAGACGCCCAGGGGCTCACCGCGCGCGGCGACCATCGCCATCGCGGTTTCGCCGAGCACGACACCTTGGATCGTTACGGCAGCCGGGCTCGCGGTCGCGGTGGGGGCCGGGCTCGCTAACAGTGCGAAAGTGAAAATCGCAACGATCATGCTGCCTCCTTCAACGCCGATGCGGTCTTCCCCGTGACTACATTTTGTACGAGTGCAAGCCGCTGATCCAGATATTTACGCCCAGGTAGCAGAACACGATCGACGCGAAACCGAGCACGCTGACCCATGACGAACCCAGACCCTTCCAGTTGTTGCGGGTGTGCAAATGCATATAGCTCAGGTAGACGATCGCCGAAAACAACGCGGCCGTTTCCTTGGGATCCCATTGCCAATACGCGCCCCACGATTCGTGGGCCCACATCGCGCCCGTAAAAATGCCCAACGCTAGCAACGGCAGGCCGATCGCGACGGCGCGATACGTTAGTACGTCGAGTTGCGCGAGAGACGGTAGCGTCCTTAGCCACGCGGCCGTCGGATTATCTCCTTCGGGCGGATCGAGGCTCGCGAGTGCGGCCTTTGGACCGACGGACATCGCTCGTTCGATATAGTGGCGGACAAGATAAAGAATCGACAATACGAACGAAACTAGAAGCGCGGCGTAAGCCGAGACGACCAACGGAACGTGAATCTTCGCCCAATATGATTGTAACGACGGAACGGCCGGCATCGTGCCTTCGTTCCAGGTGGTGCCGTAAGCCAGCGCGATCGCGGCGATAGCCAGCACGAGGCCGCCCGCAAACCACAACTTGTAGCGGAATGCAAAGACGACGAAGATCGCCACGCTCATGGCGGCAAACAGCGACAGCGATCCGTAGAGATTGAGCAGCGGCCAGACACTTGTGGTTTCGTAGCGCACGATCAACTGCGCGAACTGCGCGACGCAACCCGCGATCGCTAGCGGCGCGCCGAGATTACGCAACCATTCCTCGCGCGAGAAGAAATACACGAGCAAGGCGAGCGCGCCAATGACGTAGGCGGCGATGGCGATCATCAGCAACACTTGGTCGGGAGACATCTTTTCGTACATCGTTAGAACTCCTTAAGTGGCGCGCCGCAGTTCGTCGATCAACTCGGAAAACTGCGTCTCGTAGATATCGTACCCTTTAACGGTGGTCGCAGCGATTGCGACCGTACTGACATCGTCGCTCTCTGCATCGACGCGAACGTACAAGCGCGCCGGGAGAAAGTGGAAGGCGATGACCAGGCCGGCCAACAGGACGAATGCGCCGACGCCGACCAGCGGCATGCCCGGATCGTAGCGATACTGAAAGCCGCTATACATCACATAGCGTTGCGGCGTGACGCGCCAACCGCCGCCCAGATCGATCCAGGTTTTCAACGGCACTAGCACCGTACCCAACGCTTGCCCGCCGTCGAAGGCGCTCAGGGCCGTCGCCGGATCGTTGACGCGCGGGTCGGGGCCGGGTTGGCCCGTCACCTTGTCGACGGTCGGAACGAAGCGATCGTAACGCAGGCTGCGCTGCGTGCCGGGAATATCCAGCGCATCGCCTTCCATCAAAACGCGGTCGGAGAGCGCGGGGTCGCTCTTGCCGGCGTGCGTCACCACGAAGCGCATACCGAAACCGTACGCGGCTTGATAATACAGGGTGCCGTCGATGTCGATCGGATGGTTGACGCGAACCGTATATCCCTTGGGGACGCCGTCGTTACCGGTAACCGTCACGTGCGAAACGTAGTCGATCGGCTGATAGACGATGCCGCTCTTAGTCGCGATCGGCTGAATCGTATAGCCGAAACTGTCCAGCCGCAGCAACGCACGCGTCTGCGGTATCTCCACACTTTGACCCGCGAGCACGGCGCTCTCGCCCGAAAAACCGCGGGCCCAGTAGATCGTCGTTCCGATCGCGATGACCACGAAACCGAGGTGCGCGACGAGCACGCCGCGCCGCGCCCAGTTGAACTTGTCGGCAAACGACCATTCGATGCCGCCAAACTCCTTATTGCGAACCGCCCAGCCGCGCTCGCGAAAAAAACGTTCGACCAGTTCGCGGACCGCCGGAGCGCTACCGCGCACGCGAACCGTAGCGTTGAGCGGAATTTTCTCGACCTTGACCGCGTGCAACGGCGGCATGCGCGCCGGAATGACGCGTTTGAACGTGCAGACGGCTAGCGAAACCAAAATCAGGCCGATGATGCCGACGTACCACGGGCTGTGGTAGATGTTGTCGAAACCCAAACGCAGGATCGCGCGAGCAACCGGCGCGGCATATTGCGCGAAATAGACGCTGGGATCCTGGCCTTGTTGGATGATAACGCCGGCCAGCGTCAGCAGGCCCCACACGACGAACAGCAGCACCGCGAACAGCACGCTGCCAAAGGTGTTGACGAAATCGCTATAGAGCGCACGGGCGGCCGTCATGGTTCCATCCTATGCCGCAGGCTCGGAACGCTTCCACGACTTTTCGAGGATCAGGATCGTCCAGATCGAGATTTCGTAGAGGATATACATCGGAATCGCCAGCAGCGCCATCGTAATCGGGCTGCCGTCGGGCGCGGCCAAGCCGGCGACCACGACGAAGCCGAAGAGCGCGTGGCGGCGGTATTTCTTGAGCAGCGGCGCGTTGACGATGCCGATCCGCGCCAGCGCGACCATCACGATCGGCAATTGAAAGATCAGCGCGAAGAGCGCGAAAAGAATTAGCACGAAGCCGAGGGTTTCGGAGACTCCGAACGTCGGCACGGCGACGCCTTGGGTGATGTTGATGAGCGCCGAAACGACGCGCGGTACGACGACGAAGTGCGCGAAGGCTAAGCCGCACAGCGAGAGCAATATCGACGGGAAGATAAACGCATAGACTAGCCGCCGCGTGCGCGGGTGAAATGCCGGCACGACGAACATCCACAGTTGAAAGAGCAACACCGGCAGACCCAGGATTATACCGCCGACGAACGAGAGCTTGACCTCGGTGAGGATGACGTCCGCCGGTCCGAATGCGTGCAGCTCGACACCGCGAAAATACTCCGCGACGATCCACTTGATCCCGAACTGCGCCGGCCAAAACAGGAGCACCGCAAATATCCCGACGGTGCCCAGTGAAATGAGTAACCGATTGCGAAGTTCTCGGAGATGCTCGGTGAACGGCATCTCCTTTTGGTCCCACCGGTCGGCTAGCAAACGAGAGAGCAGTCTAGGAACTCAACGTCCCAGACCCCGGCGTCGGCGGCGGTATCGTTTCGCCGGACATCGACCCGACTTCCGTGTTCTTCATGAGATCGGATTGACGCGATTCTGCTAAGCGGCGCGCGTCCTCGCGGGCCTTGATTTCGGCTTGGTCGGCCTCTGCTTGTCCGGCGAGGAATTCTTTCTTGGCTTGACCCGCGCTGCGCGCGAGTTTGGGCAAGCGGTCCGCGCCGAACAAGAGTACTGCCAGGCCGGCGATGATAATGAGAATGATCGGCGTATCGATGGCAAACAATGGATGAAAAGTCATGTGCGTGGATTCTCCTCGTCTTGGATAAGTGCGTCGGCCAGACGCTCCAGTTCGGCCTTGGCACCCGATGCTCCCAGGCTCCC
>DATKGB010000050.1:0-11754 GCA_035544315.1 Verrucomicrobiia bacterium | reverse complement strand
GTCGACCGAAACGATCATAGGCGCGGGTGCCGACAGGACGGCGCGCGGCGCGATCAAAGCGATCATCGTGAGAAGTGCGAGCGTTACGCTCGCGCACCGGACGAACGCACGGTGCGAGCGCCGAAGGCTGAAGGTCATCAGAATACGTTTTCCCTTGTGTGTTCTATGCTGACTGCGCAGCCTGAGCGTATGCTGACAGCGGCAGCGGTGTAACGCGCGACGCCCGCACGCTGTTTCGACCCGGCACGGCCCTTTCGCGGTGGCCGACCTGGGTCCTTGCCCTGGGATCGAGCTCGCTTACTTGAAGAAGCGCCGCAGCGTAAAGGCAAAACCGCTCTGACCGGCCAGCGCTTCGCCCGTTGTGACGCGCAGGTTCGACGAGGCGCCGCGGGGTTGCGCAAACAACACCGTGGGGCCGTTGCTGAAGAAAAACGTGAGCTGGGCTGAGGTTAAGTCACTGGGGGCATATTGCAGTCCGAACGTCTGCGTCTGGGGGATTCCAAAGGTGCTGGCATAGACCGCATTGAGGAATTGGCCGGCCCGGCGACGGACGTTCAGGCCCACATTTCCATAGTAATCCACCGTCAGGCTCAGGTTCTCCAGTCCCAGTTGCTGGCCCAGGACGTTCTCGATTGGGGCCAGCAGGCCCGACGTAATCTGGGCGTTGAGGATATTGAAGGCCTCTTGGCCGACGGTGATCGTATTGTTCTGCTGGATCTGAACGCCGGGGACCGGTTGGCCGGTCGGCGCCGGGATCCCGCCAGGCAGATCGCCGCCCGACACGACCGGCGCGACCGTGTTGGGGTCGAACGCGATCCCGTTCATAAACCCCCCGAAGGGAGCGACCAGGGCGATGATCTGATCCCGCGTATAGCCCGGCGGATCAGACTCGAAGGCGAAGGCCAGGTTATCGACGCGCCCGTCGACCTTGATCGTAATATCGGTCGAGCCGAATGGGTTTCGGCTACGATCGGGGTCGGGATTGACGATGCTGGTAAAGGCCACGCCGTGCAGGGTCGGCAGCAAACCGTCGCCAGGCGTGAAGACGACCTGTCCGGATTGCACCCGGAAGGCGCGATCGAAATAGGTCAGACTCCCTCCGGTCGAGGTGAAGACCCCGTCCAGGGAAGGTGCGGCCAGCGTTCCGGCAATGGCGACCGTGCCGGTCGCCCCGATGTTCAAGCCCGCACCAAGGCCCCCGCCGCGAACCCGGACCTTCTGCCCCGCCGTGATCTTGAGATTCAGCCCGAGGGCGGCCGGCGGCGAGGCCGGCGTCGTGCCACCCTTGGCCGAGCCCAGGAACGCCGAAAACCGAATCGTCGCGTCGGAGAGGTTGGCGGTTCCGCGTAGCGCCGCGATGCCCGGCGGGGTGCGCGCCAGATCGATGGTCGCGTCCACGCTGCCCGCGCCGTACGCGGGCAAGTCGACTTGCGCGCCCCTCGCATCGACGTGAAGACCGTAGTGCAGATCGGTGGCCAACCCGAAGCCGTGTTCGAACGCCGCGTCGCCGCTGGCCTTGACCGTACCGCTGCCAAAGCGCGCTTCGAATTGCACGAGCTTCGCGCTGGTGCCGCCGAAGTCGAGCGTCGCCACGGCATTGCTGATCGGCGCGCGTTCCAGCGCGCTGACGTAGGTGCCGTCGCGCAGCGTCAGCTGGCCGACGATGCGTGGTGCGATGAGCGTTCCGCTTAAACCGACGTGACCGTCGATCGCTCCGCCCAGCGAAGTTTTCGATCCAAGCAACCCATCGAACGTCGATGGGTCGACGCCCTGCAAATCCAAATCGAAACTCAACGCCTGGTCGGGCGGTCCGAATCCGAACGGTGATAGACGCAACGGCAAACTCCCGGCCAGCGTCGCCTGACCGTGCGCGAACGTCGCACCGATGTCGTGGACTTCAAGCATGCCGCCGTTGATTCGCGCCGAACCGAAGAGCGACGCGACTTGCAGCCCGAACGCGTCGACGTCCTGTGCGTCAAATGCGGCCGCAAACGTCGGCTTGGCGAGCGTCCCGCCCAGATCCAGCGTGGTTTCAAAGGTGCCCTTCACGTTGACGTTTTGTTTGGCAACCTGCGCGATGAGTTTGGGGACGTCGCTGCTCGAAGCGTGTACCGAGAGTCGCAGTGGCGCGCCCGGGCGCAGGCCGATACTGCCGACCGCGCTCGCCGACAAACCGGGTGCTTGGAGTTGCACGTTGCGCAACTCGATAGCGTTTCCGGTGGTCGCTATCGAGGCCGTTAGCGAATCGATCGGTAATCTGGCAAACGACCCGTCTACGAGCGTCGCGTCGCTGGTGACGGCCAAGTGCGGAAAGCTTCCGACCACACTGGCCGAGCCATTGACTCGCCCGAGTAGCGGCACTCCAGGATAGCCGATCGCGGGCAGCCAGGTTGAAAGATCGAGATTGGCCAGCGTCGCGCTGACGTCGTAACTCGACCCAGCGATCACGCGCGCCAGCGTCGCGGCTCGCGCCAGCGTAATCGTTCCGCCGACGCGTAACGCGCCGTGCGTTCCGTTGACCGCCAGCGTTCCATGCGCGACGTTGCGTTGGCTGGACCAGCGCGCGGTCGTGTCGCCGATCGGCAGAGCGCGGTAGCGGAACGCGCGCACGTCCACGTTGCCGCGCGTAGCCAGCCGATTCGAACTGTCGACGATCGAAAACGCGACCGCGCCGGTTCCCGCGAGCGTGTCGCCGGTATCGAAGAAATTGTTGAAATCCGAAAGCGTCGCACGTCTCGCGCGCACGCCCATCGACTGACCGTCGGTGGCGACGCGCGCGAAGAACGCGACGCCAGTCGAACCGACCTGCACCCGGCCCTTGCGCGCCACGACCATTTTCGCTCGCGCATAAAGGTCCGCGCTCGCGTCGATAAACGGCAAGCCGTTGATTTCCCCGCCGGGTACGCCGACGGCGCCGCTGACGCTGGGCAGCGCGCCGCTTCCGCCGATCGCCAATTGCGCGTTGAACACGCCCTGGGTTTTGTAGTTGGGCACCTTGAGGGTGGCCAGCGCGTCGTCGACGTCGGCGGCCGGGACGTCGTCGTGCAACGCATACGACGGCGAACCCAGACCGACGCGATCGATGTTACCGCTCACGATGCCGAAGGCAGCGCCCAACGCGACCACCCCACTATCGACGTGCAGCCTGCCCGCGTTCATCGCGATCGAGGCGGTGCCTTGCACCGGAAAGCCTTGCGAGCGGCCGCGGCGCACGACGACGCCTCCGGTATACGACTGCAGTTTCCCCTCGGAACGCAGCACGCCGGCCAGCGAAACCGTCCCGGCATCAAGCGGTAAACCCAGTGCCCGCGCGTCTTCTCCACGTAAATCGTTGCCGACGAACGCTACGGTCCGCGCGGGCCCAATCTTGCCCGCGGCGACCACGCTTCCGCCCGCAGCTTCAATCTGGGCCGAATCGATGCTCAGAACGCCGCGACGATAAGCGATCGTTCCGCTGAAACGGGAGATCGGAACGCCGTGAAGGGTTGCATTCGCAAACGTCAGCGCCGACGATTGAACCACCACGCCGCTCGAACCGACGGCGATGGCAGCCGGCCCGCTGACCGTGCCAGTGCCGGCCATCCCGCCTAGAAACGGATGCAATCCACCCAGCGTCCCGGCGTAGCTACCGCGGGCAACCAGGGTCTGCGGCGAGAACGCGCCGTCGCCTTCAAACCGGCCCCATGGACCCGTGGCGTGCAGCCGGTCGATCGCGACGTCGGCCAATCCGCCGCCGAATTCGCCCGAAATCGTATCGAAGCGTACGCTTCCAATGGTCAGGCCGCCGGCCGACGCGCGACCCGCGATGGCGATCGCACCGCTGGGTCCGCCGCCGGCGGCTTGAATGCCGGCGATGCGCCCGTCGAGGGCGGGCAACCCCGGAACTTTGACGCCCGGGAACGGCTGCACGGTTGGCCGCCGCACGGTCATGTTGGCCGCATCGATCCAAAACGCACTGGCGCCGTTGCGGCGATCCAAGCGGTACCGACCGTACAGCGTTCCGTTGCCCGCGTCGATGTAGAACGGCGCGATGTCGGCGACGCCGTTGGCAGCGAACACGAATAATCCGCCGGCACGTGCGACGTCGCGCGCGCTGGAAAACGCGCCGTGCGCCCCAATGGCCAGGTTGGTGCCCGCCAGCACGGCGTCCACCGCGATCGGTTCGCCGGGCAACAGTTCGTCGAGGTACGGGAACCGCGCGCCCGGCCCGTCGGCGCGCACCATGAACTCCGAGCGAACCGGCTTGCCCAATATCAGCGAACCACGCGCCGACGCGCCGATCCCGCCGTAGCTCGCGCGCAACGGGGAAACGATGACCGTGCCGGCGGCAACCGCGATCTCGGCGTGCGCGTTTTCCAACGGCAAGGTTCGATAGCGCGCGTTCGCCGCATCCACGTGCGCGACGACGATCGGTTTGCCCAGCGGCCCCTCGAGTAATACGCCCGCGCGCGCGGCGCCAGAAACGGGTTGGTTTCGCGAAAACGCTAACATTTGCCGGAGGTTCGTCAAATCGCCGACGCCGGAAATTCCCAACTTGATTTGCGGCGCGCGAAAATTGAAGATTCCGCCGTTGACGACGACCGGAACGCTCGCGAGCGTCGCATCGAGATTGCGCGCGAAGAAAGCGTCGTCAACGATCTGTAACCTTCCACTAATGTTCTTCAACGGCTTGGCGAGTACCGAAAAGTACATCTGCCCATCGTTGACGTCCAGGCGTGCGCCGGTATGGTACGTGCCCGAGTATGCCGGCGAGACGTCCAATGCGTAGAGCTTGGCGTCCAAATTATGGGCGGTTCCGGCCAATATGCGCGCGGCCGACTCATCGATGATGAAGTTCCCGATCGCGCGAATCGGCACCGCGACGGCCTGCAGATGATGGATCGCATAGCCGCGCTCGACATCGATGGCTCCGGCCAAGCGAAACGGCTCGCTAGCGGTGTCTTGAAATGCTCCGCTCACGACGTAGTGCGTACGCGAGGACGTATCGATGGTCGCGTCGGCCGAAATCCCGGTCACGTTTTGGGTCGTCGGCTTGGGTGCGCCATAGACCAGCTGCGCCGAACCGTTGCGCAATCGAAGGGTGAACCGCAGCGGCACCGGGTCGGTGCGTCCGGGAACGCTTGAAGGCGCGCTTCCGGTCGGCACGATCAGGTTGATCGAACGATCCGCGCTGCGCATCACGGTGAGCACCGGATGATCGATCGCAATGGCGGTCAGGCCGAAGCGGTGGGTGCTTCCAGGGAGTAAGTCTCGTAGCGAGTAGTACAGGTCGACGCGTGCGGCCGCCAGGACCGGCTGTCCGTTGCGCGACGCGTAGACGTCGATCAACGCGCCGTGCGCGATGCCCAAGTGCTGATCGCCGATCTGCACCGAGTAGCCCGTCGCGGATCCGGCCGCTCGTTCCAACGCGAAGCGAATCAGCTGGTGGCGCTCGACGACCACCAGCCCCACGAGTAGGACCGCGGCCGCCAGGCTGGCCATCCATCGCTTGCGCATCTTCACTCGAAACCGGATATACCCGGAACGCTTGCTCGTGCCTGCGCGTTGCCTTGGCCCGGTTGCTTAATCTAGAGATCCAGGTTTCTCACCGTCTTGGCGTATTCGAAGATGTATTGTTTGCGGGGTTCGACCCGGTCGCCCATCAGGTCGGTGAAGACTTGTTCGGCTTCGATGGCATCTTCGACGGCGATGCGCTTGAGGCGACGGTTTCCGACTTCCATGGTCGTGACGGCGAGCTGCTCGGCGTCCATTTCGCCCAGGCCCTTGTACTGCTGGATTTGGAACTCTTTGGCGTCGCTGTCCCCAACGATCGACTTCATCTCGGTTTCGCTAAAGGCATACCACTGCTTCTTGCCTTTTTTCAGGCCGTAGAGCGGCGGTTGCGCGATGTAGATGTACCCGCCTTCGACCAGCGGTTTCATTTGCCGGTAGAAGAACGTCAGCAGCAGGGTGCGGATGTGCGAACCGTCGACGTCGGCATCGGTCATGATGATAATCTTGTGATAGCGCAGCTTGGCCGTATCGAACTCGTCGCCGAAGCCCGTGCCCAAGGCGGTGATCATCGTCCGAATTTCTTCGTTACCGAGCACCTTGTCCAAGCGCGCCTTTTCGACGTTGAGGATCTTCCCGCGCAGCGGCAAGATCGCTTGGGTGTTGGGATCGCGACCGCCCTTGGCCGTACCGCCGGCCGAGTCGCCTTCGACCAAAAAGATTTCGCTCTCGGCCGGGTTGGTGTTCTTGCAATCGATCAGCTTGCCGGGCAGTCCCGAGCCTTCCAACGCGTTCTTGCGACGCGAAAGGTCGCGCGCTTTCTTGGCCGCTTCGCGTGCGCGCTGCGCCTGCATCGTCTTGTCCACGATCGCCCGCGCGAGTTTTGGGTTTTCCTCAAAGAAGAAGTCCAGCCGCTCGTTGACCAGCCCGTGCACGATCGAGCGCACCTTGGCGTTGCCCAGCTTGGTCTTGGTCTGTCCCTCGAACTGCGGTTCTTGCAGTTTGACCGAGACGACCGCGGTCAGACCTTCCATGATGTCGTCGGTCGAGAGCGACGGTTCGGATTCTTTGAGCATGCTGCGCTTGCGAGCGTAGCCGTTGACCGCGGTGGTCACCGCAGTGCGGAAGCCCAGCAGGTGCATGCCGCCTTCGATCGTGTTGATGTTGTTGGCGAAGGCATAGATCTGATCCGAGTAGGTGTCGGTCCACTGCATGGCGACTTCGACGTCGACGCCGTCGCGTTCGCTATGGGTGGAAATGATCGGATGGAGCGATTCTTTCTTTTCGTTGAGCCATTCCACGAACGACACGATGCCGCCATCGAACTTGTAATTGCGTACGCGCGGCTCTTCGCCGCGCTCGTCGCGCAGCGTGATCGAGAGTCCGCGATTGAGGAAGGCGAGTTCCCGCAGACGCTTTTGTAAGATGTCCCAGTGATATTCGGTCGTTTCGAAAATTGACGTGTCGGCTTTCCAATACTGAATCGTTCCGGTGCCCTCGGCTTTACCGATCTTCTTGAGTTTTTGGGTGGTGAGGCCACGCTCGAATTTCATCTCGTACAGCGTACCGTCGCGTTTAACGTGCGTTATCATCCACTCCGAGAGCGCGTTGACGACCGAGATACCGACGCCGTGAAGGCCGCCGGAAACCTTGTAGCCTCCCTTGCCGAACTTGGCGCCGGCGTGCAGGATCGTCATGACGACCTCCACCGCGGGCATTTTTTCTTCTTTATGCTGATCGACGGGAATACCGCGGCCGTCGTCCTCAACCGATGCGCTGCCGTCTTTATACAAGACGACCAGAACGTTTTGCGCGTAGCCCGCGAGCGCTTCGTCGACCGCATTGTCGACGGCTTCGTAGACCAGCTGGTGCAGTCCGCGTTCGGAAGTGTTGCCGACATACATGCCCGGCCGCTTGCGCACGGCCTCGAGCCCTTTGAGAACTTCGATCTGTTCTCCGCCGTAGTTATTGGACATTACGTGTGTTTGGTTCCATTCCGTAGATCACATCGTGTATGACGTCGCCGAGCAGATTGCGTACCGTCGCCGGAACGAGCCGTTCGGGAGAAACGCCGCTTTTCAACAAAACGTACGAACTGGCGATCAACCGCTCGCGCCCGTCGCGCGAGAGCCGTCCGCTGCGCCCAGCGCGTGCCAACGTCTCCCACCAACGAGCCAGCAAACTCTTGCGAATTCGCTCGTACTCGTCGCGTTGCAGACCCTCGATCAGCGGCGCGATGCCTTCGTATCCTAGCCACGGTGCTTCGAACAACAGACGCGCTACGGTGCCCGCGCGATGGTCGCCGCGCGCATTGGCACAGACCACGCAAAACGCTTGCATCCGCGGCGCGATCAAGGCTCCGCACCGTTGACATTCTTTCCACCCGGCGGCTCGCTTTGCCCGCTGATAGGCCTCGACATCGGCGCGGAAGCGCGCTACGGCCTCGTCGGCATCGCGCGCTTTGGGTCGCGTCCGCGTGCCCGCCGCGTCACTTCCCGGAACCGGCCGGGCGCGCGGGCCGGTGCCGGCGGGCAGTTTCCCGACGCGCAAGCGCAGTCGCTCCAGGACGATTGCCGGAAAGCGCGCGCGCACGCCGTCCAGGATCTGCTCGCTCAGGAAGGTCAACTGTTGGCTCCACGCACCCGACCGCGCGGTCACCACCAGGACGCCGCGTTCCACCAGCGTCGGGTGCGAATTCGCTGCGACCTCTTTGCCGACGATCTCGGGCCAAGCCGCTGCAATGGCCATAAGCGGGTCGCCCGGCGCACGTCGCTCCGGCGCCCAGCCCTCCAGTGACGCCCCCAGTTTGCGAAGCGTCACAGCGCCTCCAAGGCCGCGTCGCGGACCCGCCACGTTCGGCCGGACGGCAGATCGTCGGGCAGGTGCGTCGCGGTGACGAAGGCCTGTTCGAATCCGCCGACGCCGGCCAAAAACGCTCCGGCGCGCTGCCCGTCCAGCTCGGAGAGCACGTCGTCGAGCAGCAGCAGCGGCGCTTCACCGGTGCGTTCGTGCATGACGGTATATTCGGCGACCTTTAGTGCCAGAACCGCCGTACGCTGTTGCCCTTGCGAGCCGTATGCCGCCAGCGACGCGCCGTTAAGTTCCAAGCCGAGATCGTCGCGATGCGGACCGACCAGGGATGTCTGGCGCGCCCGTTCGGCATCCGCGCGTTCGCGTAAACGCGTCTCGAAGGCGTGACCGATCCCGTCGGCGGTGGGAACCTCGAACGCGACGTTGGGCTCGTAGCGCAGGTCGAACGTTTCGACCCGGCTCGACCAGCGCGCGTGAACCTCTCGCGCGGCGTGTGCCATCGCGCCGACCAAATGATTGCGCGCGAGCATCAGGAGCGTGCCCGATTCCACCAACGCGCGATCGTAGACGGCCAACAAGTCCGCGTCAACCCGGTCGCCGCGCAACAGCGCGTTCTTCTGCGAAACGGCTTTTTGATACTTGGCTAACTCGCGATAATAGGCAGGCTGCTCTTGCGCCAGCGCGATATTGAGCAAGCCGCGTCGCGAGGCCGGCGCGCCGGCCACCAAATGTAGATCGGCGGGAACGAACGTTACCACGCGCGCGCGGCCCAGAAACGCTGCGTAACGCACGCTTTGACCGTTGAGCGTATAGATTTTACGGGTTCCGCGTGGGGTTGTACTCACCGAACATGACAGTCGGACACTGCCCGCCCGCATCGCCGCATCGCCGCCGACGCTAGCGACCTCCAGCCCCGTGCGGATCACGTCAGTCTCTTTGCTCGTGCGAAACGATTTGCCGGTTCCCAGCATCGCGATCGCCTCGAGCAAGTTGGACTTTCCTTGCGCGTTGAAACCGACGAACACGTTGAGTCCGGCTACCGGTTCGAGTTCGAGTTCCGCGTAGTTTCGAAAATTCGCCAGCGACAGCCGCGTGAGTTTCACGGGCGTCGTTCGTTTACTGGCGCAGCGGCATCAGGACGTAGAGTTGCCGCGATCCTTCTGGCGCTTCGAGCGGGCGGATCGCCGCGGGCGAAAGCGGTCCGAGGAATTCGATGACGGTTTGCGGCGATTCGACGTGGTTGAGAATCTCGACTAAATACCGGGCGTTAAAGGCGATCGTGAGATCTTCGCCGGTCTGTTCGACGGGAAGTTCTTCATAGGCGCTGCCAGAAATGTCGGACGACGCGGTGACGACTAGAGTTTGATTGGTCACGGCGAGTTTAATCATCGACGCGCGATCGCCGGCGACGAGTTCGGCGCGGCGCAACGCGCCGATTAGGGCCGGGGTCGAGACCGTGAGCGAACGATCGAATTTCGCGGGGATGACCTGGCCGTAGTTGGGATATTGTCCGTCGACCAACCGAACCGTGATCGCCGTGTCACCCGACGAGAATTGGAGTTGGTTGGATTGCGGGCCCAGCGCGCTTGCGTCGATGTTCGCGCCGCCGCCCAGATTCCGAGCAACCTCGTTGAGCGCGCGCGACGGGACGATGTATTTCTCCGCACCCGAGACGCCTTCGTCCAGTGTGGTCGTGTATTTCGCCAGCCTATAACCGTCGGTGGCTACCATCGTGAGGTTGTTGCCTTCGAGTTCGAGGAGCGTGCCCATTAGAACGGCGCCGCGCGCTTCTTCACCCGAGGCGGCAAAGATCGTGGCGTTAATACCGTCGCGAAACCGTTTAGCGGCGATGGTAAAATGCGATCCGCGTGAGGCGGACGGTAAAGGCGGATATTCGTCGGCCGGGAGGGCGTGGAAGTCGTAGTTGCTGCGTTCGCACTTTACGCTGGCACGGGTTGGGGTTCCGGTGAGCTCGAGCAGACCCGCCGGTAGGTTGGAAAGATACGATGAAAATAACTTAGCCGGAACGGTGAGCGCTCCGGTTTCGGTAACCTCGGCCGGGAACGCATGTTCCAAAGTTAACTCTAAGTCGGTCGCTCGGACCGCGATCTTGCCGTCTTGGGCGGTTAGCAGGACGTTGGAGAGGATCGGCACGGTCGTGTGCGTGTTGACGACTTTGCTGGCTGCGCCGACTGCGCCGGTAATGTCTTTGGTTGTGCAGGTAAACTTCATTCTCCACCGATCGTTCTGGCGTCGTGTCGTTACGTTAGTTTATAAAAAGAACGTAGTCGTAGTAGTAGGGCGGTTCATTTCGGGGATAAGCGCGATCCGTCAGGCTCTGTGCGGGTTTACGGTTGGGACGACATGTGGATGAGAAAGGGACGGCGGCCGGGCTTTCCACCGCGCCTCGGCTCCCGGGCAGTTATCCACGCCGACAGGCCCACCCTTGTGTGAAAACGTGTGAGCGGCGGGGATAGCCGGTTTAGGGGTTTTGGCACATCGCCAGCAGTTGCCTAATTTTGTTACGGTAGGCTTCCTCGGCTTGCATCTGGTCCTTCACTTTATCGCGCGCGTACATCACCGTGGTGTGATCTTTCTTTCCAAACTCGCGGGCGATGTTGGGCAGGGAGTAGTTCGTCAGCTCGCAGGCGATGTACATGGCGATCTGGCGCGGTGCGGCCAGGCGTTGATCGCGTCGGCCGTTGTCCATCTCCTTGACCGTTAGGCCGTGTGCGCCGGCGACGGTTTCTTTTATGCGTGAGATCGTGATGCGTTGGAGCGGAGCCTGCGCCATCGCGTTCTTGAGCACTTCGGCAGCCAGATCGACGGTGATCGAGGACTTCGTCAACGACGCGTAGGCCACGACCCGAATAAGCGCGCCTTCTAACTCGCGGATGTTGGAGGGAATAACCTTAGCGATAAACGACGTGACCTCGTCGGGCACGGGAATTTTCTCGGTCTGGGCCTTCTTACGCAGGATAGCTTCGCGCGTTTCGAGGTCGGGCGGTTGAATGTCGGTGAGTAGTCCCCATTCAAAGCGCGAACGTAATCGCGACTCTAACGTCTGAATCTCTTTTGGCAGGCGATCGCTGGAAATAACCAGCTGGCGTCCCGATTCGTGGAGCGCGTTAAACGTGTGGAAAAACTCTTCTTGGGTGCCCTCTTTGCCTTCGAGGAACTGAATGTCGTCGATCAGCAGCACGTCGACCAAGCGATACTTGTTGCGGAACTCCGGGCCTTTGTTGTTTTGGACGGCGATGATAAATTCGTTGGTGAACTTCTCGCAAGTCACGTAGACGACGCGTGCGCTGGGGTTGTCGAGCATAACCCGATGTCCGATCGCGTGCATCAAATGGGTCTTTCCCAAACCCACGCCGCCATAGAGAAACAGAGGGTTGTATGCGCGCGCAGGCGCGCAGGCGACGGCCTGAGCGGCCGCATGGGCGAAACGAT
>DATKGB010000049.1:0-2537 GCA_035544315.1 Verrucomicrobiia bacterium | reverse complement strand
CCGGTGCCTTGCTGGCCCAGGCCTTCGATCTGGGCGTCACGCTCTTCGACGCGGCCGACACCTACGGCAACGGGCGCAGCGAAGATCAACTCGCACGAACGTTCGGCGATCGCCGCGATCGCGTGATCTATGCGACCAAGTTTGGGTACGACATCTACGGCCACGGCGACGAGCGCCGCGGTCAGAACGAGATTCCGCAGGACTTCTCGTCGGCGTTCGTGCGCTATGCGCTCGAACAATCGCTGCGACGCCTGCGGACCGACTGCATCGATATCTATCAGATGCACAACGCGCGCATGGCCCAAGTCGACGACGACGCACTCTACGAGCTGCTCGAGTCGTTCAAAGCCGAAGGCAAGATCCGGATGTACGGGATCGCACTGGGTCCGGCGATCGGTTGGCTCTACGAAGGCGTCGACGCGGTACGCAAGCACAACATCGCATCGCTGCAAATTATTTGGAACATCCTCGAGCAGTTTCCGGGCAACGAGCAAATCGCCGCCGCTAACGAGTCGGGAGCGGATACCGGGTACATGATCCGCGTACCCCACGCCAGCGGCATGCTCGAAGGGCACTATACCGTCGACACGGTCTTTCCGCCCGACGATCACCGTCGTCATCGGCCCAAATCGTGGCTGATCAACGGCGTGCAAAAGGTCGAGACGCTGCGCTTCTTGGAACGGCCGGGCCGCACGCTGGGCCAAGCCGCGATCCAGTGGCTGCTAAGCCACCCGCGCGTCACCTCCGTGCTGCCCAACATCTACGACGCCGGGCAATTGCGTGAGTTTGCCGCGGCTTCCGATCTGCCGCCGATGCAGCCCGACGAGATGCACCGCATCGCGCAACTCTACGCGCGAAACTTCGGCATCGAGGAACCGCCGATGAACTTCAAAGGAACCATGGAGCGCAGCGAGGTGCGGGCGTGAGCATTCAAACCATCACGGCCGAGGACGCACCCGCGCCGATCGGCCCGTACAGCCATGCGATCCGCGCGGGCGATTTCGTCTTCTGCTCGGGACAGACGCCCATCGATCCCGACACCGGAACCCTGGTCGAGGGCGATATCGCGGCGCAGGCGGCGCGCGCGCTAGCCAATCTCGGCGCGGTTCTCGCGGCGGCGGGCGTGGATTACTCCCACGTCGTCAAGACGACGATCTTTCTGATCGATATGCACGACTTTGCCGCGGTCAACGCGGTCTACGAACGCTATTTCGGCGCGAGTAAGCCCGCACGTTCGACCGTTGCCGTCGCCGGGCTGCCTAAGGGCGCGCGCGTAGAAATCGAAGCGATCGCTTTCGCCTAGCAGGCCTGCTAGTAATGCGGCGTCGGAGCGGCCGTCGGCGGTGCGGTATCGGTGAGCGCGATGAAACTCTGCCGAGCGATATTGGCGATCGCCGGATCGCCCGACGTTTCGGCCAACTTGAACTGCGAGAGCGCCAGGTCGGGGTGCCCGATGGCTTGATAGGTCAATCCAAGTAAGACGTGCAGCCGACCCTCGGTGGGATCGACGGTAATGCCTTTGACCAACACCGCTTCGGCTTGCGGATAGAGTTGGTGATTTTCGTACTCGTAGCCGAGATCGATGTAGGCGTCGCGCGAATACGGCGAAGCCGCCAAGGCGCGCAGGTACCACGCTACGGCGCCCTTCCAATCGCGACGGGCGTCGGCGAGATACCCGAGATTGACGAGCGCTTCGGGCTGCTCGGGCGCGATGTCCCGGGCTCGAACCAGGAACGGTTCGGCAACGTTCAGCAGGCCCAACGAAAGGTATGCGGCCCCGGTATTTGCGACGCACGCGTAGTCGCTGGGGTCGAGCGCGGTACACTTTGCGAACTGCACGATTGCAGTGGTATTGTCGTGCAAATCCATCAGCGCCAACCCATACCAATTCAACGCATCGAGCGATTGCGCGTCGTCGTCGAGCGCGCGGCGGTAGTATACGATCGCGTCGTTCGGGCGCCCGCTGGCGGAGTAGACCCGGCCGAGCTCGGCTTGCAAGTCGGCATCGTAGGGAAACGAACTTGCCAGGCGTTCCATCGACCCTTGATATTGTTTGAAGTCGCCCCTGCGCTGATGCAGAGTGACCAGATCGGGAACCGAATCCGTTCCCGGCAGCGATGCGTTAAACTGCTCGATCGCCTCGTCGACGCGGTCGAGGGTTGCGTAAACCGTCCCGAGCCGGTTGTGGGTCTCTTTGTCGGCGGGATTATAGGCTAGGATGGCCTCGTAGGCCGCCTGGGCTCGCGAAAAATCGCCGACGCGGTAGTACAGGTCGCCCAAGAGTCGGGCCGGACCCGCTTCGCCCGGATGAGCCGCGACGTAGCGGCCCAGGTCCCGAATCGCGCCGGTCACATCGCCTGCGGCAACTTTCTCCCGCGCGGCCTTCATCGCGCCGACCGGGTCGGAAAGAAAGTGCACCTGCCCGGGGTCGGTGGTGGTTACGATATCCGCGTGTGCCGCGGCTCCGGCCGCGACCAACAGCGCTGCGGCGAGCACCATTGTAACCGTCAAGCGTCGCATGATACGAGTATAGCGCA
>DATKGB010000048.1:0-11396 GCA_035544315.1 Verrucomicrobiia bacterium | reverse complement strand
GTCCCCGGGCTAGCCAACAGACCTAAGGGAGAGGCGTCTACGCCGAGGGAGGCAGAAAGACCGAATCCCAGACAGCCCCGTCGTCTTGGCGTGCCTCGTGCTGGGGGCTAGGTGAGAAATCGCGGATGGTCGGGCGCCTACGGCCTAAAGGGGCGATGGGGATTGAGCGGCGGGCCAGGGCGGTCCCCGCCCATCACGTCAAAAACAGCGCCGCGTGCCTAGGCGAGCACTTAAGTCTGTCGTACATCTTACGTACACTGGGCGGAACGGCGCCGCCACGCGATTGCACGTATCGCACTATGCAGGCGAGTTCTTCTTTGCTACGCGTAGGACTCTGGTTCGGAAAGCACTGGACTAACGCATCTGCGTACCAGTAAGGTGCATCGCGAAGCATCACCTTTAATGGAAACAGCAATGACCTCCTCGCGACCTTAGCCACCGTACAATACCTCGCAAATTCGTGAGGCCACGCCTTCAGCAACGGCGGTAGACAACGAATTATTTCTGCGCGCTGCTTCACGTTGAGAAATTCAAACCGATCACCCGTCCTCGACGATATGCCTCCGACGTCGAGGCCGTTTTCTGCGGCGATTACATGCCGAAGGCGTTCGCCAATCGCTCCGTTGTAGAGAAATCGTACAATGGCTCGCACGCCCTTGAAGAAAAGCAACGCGCGAATGGGACGGCCACTAATCGCCACAAATCCGCAATCGAGAACCAGATCTAAGGCAGTCTGTGCCTCAAGAATCTGCCTGTCGGGCTCGCCTTCATGCCAGGAGTCGGCATCGGCGAGCCCACATCGCTGGCTTGTGTTGCGCCTGCACGCTAAGGTCAACGGGCTCCCCTTGAGGATAGCTTCCCCAATACGATGCTCGGCCGCGCTCGGGCAGGTCGCGCGATCATTCAGCCACATTACGTGCTTGGTGCATACCACGCTCATTGAGAGGCGCCACTTTTTTAGATGTGCCGGATCCTCGCGAACGCATGCTGGGCAATACGGAAGTCCGCGTAGATGCCCTCTCCTGCCTGTGGTATCAAAGGGGATCACCCATTGCGGGAGGGCACCGTTAGGCGGGTATTCCTCGAACACCTCGCCCAAATACGATCGCAGAGTCGCCTCAACAAGGCGATCAACGGGGACGCCGCTGCACTGAGATAGTGCCGCCAGCACCCCGTCACTCGGGCTTGCATCATGATCGTTCATCATGCAGCGCTTCCGCACTCCGAGAAGCCGAAGCAGGTCAACGGTATACATGCAGTTGCTCGAGGCGAGACGCGCAATCCACGAACTCAGCAACTCGTCAGCTCTTGGGCTTGGACGACATGGGAATAGCGAAGCAACGATGCCAGCCATGTTACTCCTTACGAACCGGCTTTGCACGGTTGCCCGACTGCCTTCCATTGCACAATTTGCTCGCGCGCCCAAGGCAATTCGAGTTGCGAAGGCACGGCTACAAGGTTTCCCCCCATCTCTCCATTCGGGCGCTTCGGCGCCCTTATTGTCGCTGCCATCATTACCACCGTACTTTTGGAGATGTATCGAGTACCACCGCGCGTTTCCAGCATCGCCGAAGTATGCGTACGACGGCCAAAGTGCTCGCCAACAACGTCGGCTAGCCAGAACGGGGCACATTTTAGCCCCCGACAGATATCGCCGTCGCCCAGACCTGCCTCTTTGCAATCGCTAACGAATGCGGCCGGCCACTCGCAAATCCACCGCGCCGCGATGGCCATCAAGAGAGTTCGCTTCTCCACGGTTGTCCGTTCGACGTTCCCCTCGCAGCCCGAAAATGCGGCAACGGATCGGCCTACCACACTCCGCGCCGCGATGGTGCGCAGAACGCTGGATAGGCCACCGCTTAGGAGAACATGAAGCAGATGCCGGAGACCCGCAAAGAACAGTATGCTTGGCACGCTATGTCTCCCAACGCGGATTCCGCCGTCGCGGATAGCACGCAAACAACGTTGCTGGATATCGAGCGCCGCACACATGGTAGCCAGATCGTGCACAACGCCGTAGCTACGGCGCAGGTCGAATCCGCAACGATAGCAGAGCTCCAGTCCAGCATTCGATCCGATCGGCAACAATTCGCTTAAAGTATTTTGATACAGCCTCACCGGCGCACCGCAGACACATCGATCAAGAAGTGCCCGGTTGTGCTTGGTACACACGACGCACCATGCCAATCGCCACTCCTTGCGAAAATAGGGAGTTCCTTCCGCAAGACAATCCGGGCAAAACTGCAGACCGAAGCGAGGGCGGGTTCTAAAGCTCGTCCCGAGCGGCATGATCCACGCTGTCAAACCGGTCCGGTTGTATCTTTCAAAAACAACGCTCTCGTATGAGCTCAACGTCATCTCGCGTACGCGCTCTGCCGGCACGCCAGCCCTGGCTTTGAGGATGGCGGCCATTCCCGAAGATGCAAAGGCATCAATGTCGACATTCCAGATGCCCGCCCGCAAGACCGTCCTCGCAAACGCACCGATGGTCATGCCGTTTTGCGCCGACAACCGCGCTACCCACGATGAGAGCAATTCGTCCTTCCGCGGAAATGTGTGACCCAGAAGAAGCTCCGGTTGGAAGCCGGGCCGGGGAGAACGGCGCTCATGATCACTAGTCATCTCTCGCAGAGATTGTCGCCATCATGACATCGTTGAGGATGCGTTCGTTGATGTGCTCGACATCGTACTGAATCGCGAGCACTGCCGCCTCCGAGACCGCACGCCAAAGGCGTCCGATCGTTCCACGAGATATTTTGTACAGTTGTGTTGCCATATCTCGGTCGCTCAATCGCGATGGCATTCCTAGCGGCAAGTTTCGCTCCAACGTTAGCAGTAACCGCCTGAATGCAGAGTCGAGCTTCCAGTGGGGGATGTCATATCGCTCAAATCGTCGATCAATCTGCGGGTCCTTGGCAAATAGACCCATCGCGGTTTTTGTGCCGCAGGCGACCGTCGCGATCCCTCTGTTGCTAAGTGACTTGATTGCGTTTAAGAGAGCAAATTGCGTTTTAGCGCCCGCGACCAAGATATGCTGGACTTCGTCAATCACCACCATCCCGGTTCGTAGAAACTGTAGAGCGCTTTCAACTGCACAGCGTCGGAAGTCTGCATTTTTCCAAGATGGCGGCAACGACAGCGCCTGCAATATTTCGTTATAGAGGGCCCCCGGGTTCGGATCCGGAGGCGTCTCACAATAGGCTACCCGTATGATCGAGCATTCGCGCTGCGCATCCTCAATTCTCGGATGACGCGAGAGGAATTCTCGCAGCAGGGTTGTCTTTCCACTTCCCGACTCGCCCACAATGAGGAGATTAGGCATCGATGTGCCCATGGGATGCAGGAGAAGGTCTTCGAGCTTTCCCGTAAGTCTCTCGGTATTTTCCGTTGGAATGAATAAACGTCGCCGAACAATGTTAATTCGCTCTTCTTTGTGCAGAGCGGCCAGTAGGACAACACGCTCGTCCAGGTGCCCCAGATCGTGTTCACATGAATGCCGTGTCGTCGAGTGAGCTCCTTGGGCGAAACGCCGGCGTCGTATTCGCGTACGACATCGACGATCTGCGCCTCGGTAAATTTGCTCCTGCGCATGAGATGGATCTCCTTGCCTGCCCTTTGGGCGGAAATCCACAGGTATCCCTGGCTCCCGATTCAGGACCTATCCCAGGAGTTTTAACTGCTATTTTGTGCGCCGCTTTAGGATTTCGCTTGCCCGCCATCTGAAATATTTTCGCCTGAGGGCCACCCGGGGTGCGTTATCATTAAAACGGTGGATGTGGGTCCGCGGCGGCGCTCGCCAGATCGCCGCTTCCGATATTGAACTCTATTTTGTCGGTGTTCTGATCCACTAAAATCGTGTGCGAAAGAAGTATTGCGCCGCCGAGGCTCTGAAATATAATTCCAATCTTGCACGTCGATGGCAAATAAATGTTGTTAAAATAGTACTCGTCGTTTTGCTGGTCAGCTACGCGAAGATATTCTCCAGGAAGGCCATCGCCACGGCAACGAGCATAGAGCTGAACGCCGCCGCCAACAATAGCGCTCGATAACGCGCCCGCTATGTTGCCGACCGGTGACGCAAAGTATATCTCCTGAACTCCCATGAGCGTGATTTTTCGCGGGTGCCCCCCCACTACCCTAAGCGAAGCGCGGGCACCGCACAATTTTACGCCGTCTATGAAGACATTGTATAAGCCGGGCGGCAACCGCAGAACAAGGGGCTGTGTGCCAATACGCGTTGCCAAGGTTCCGAGTAGATTCCTTATTCGCCCCGGATACGTGACTTCGATAGTCGCGGGCTTCGGCTGGGCCCGATTGCAGTCCCAATACCGAACCGTAACCGGGACGAGGTCAGAACTTCCTGAAGAGCTACTTGCAAGCGCGTACACTAATGCCGCTGTTGATAAAAGCATGAATCATCTCACCTGCGGAACGCAACCGCTGCAAATTGTATCCACCGTATTGCCTAAACTTTCGTCTAAATCAGCCATACCGTTCACAGTTTGACTGTATAAGTTCCCCTGTGCGCTCGTGTAAATCGTGAACGGCAGAGCTGTCCGTGTTTTGCGCGCTATTCTGAATCCCTCGCTAATATGGGCCGCGAAATTTTCTGCGCCTCCGGAGGGATGTATGTGCCAAAACGCAACCAACTTCCCTTTTAGTTCAGCCTCGTTCACGTCAGCCAACGTAATACCAACCTCCTCCGCTGATCCCTGTAATAATCCGCCATACGAGCACTGCGAGCTTGTCTTGCAAGAAACTAGAAACCCCCACTCCGTTGGGTCACCTGAGCTATTAGCCTTTTTGATGTAGTCACCATATGCGTTTGCGCCGGCTTTCGCCGCCTGCTCTTGGGTATATGTGCCGTTTTTGACGTCAGAATTGGGATCCGGCGGTGCCGACGAATTCCCGGTCGATGCGGACTTGAAATTCGCTTGGTCCGCCCAGGGACTTGGCATACTTCCGCCGCCATTTCCCTGGTCAGGGTCGTAGAATAGCGCAGCGTAGCCGCTTGGATCGCTGTAGCTTACCGGATTGTTGCCGTCCCACATGTAGGATTTTTGCGTCGCTGGATCATCTAAATCGCCGGAATAGGCGTCGGGTGTCGTCCAATTGCCAACCGACGAATCATATGAGCGCGTTCCCTGGATCGTATTGTAACCGTCGCTCAAACCGTCGCTGCGCGGCATGGTTAGAATGCCGCCGTGGCCAACGCCGCCGTTGATGGCGCCGACCACGGGGCCTGCCCACAGAGGGGTGGCGGGCGCGCCGGTCAACAGGCCGCACGGATTGCGCTCTTGCGGTCCCTGTCTTCCGCCGTTGACCACGTAGGAGTCGGCTCCCGTGCCGCCCGCGCCGTTCTTGGAATGACAAAACGAGACTTCGTTCCCGAAGCCGCGATCGTAAAAGATCAATCCTCCGCTGGGCGTAATGTCGCCCACGTCGCCCACTTTGATGTCGTCGAGCTGCCCTTGCGCATTCGTCGTGAACAATAGCGCGTTGCCATCCCAGTGCAATGTGTCGTAGCTGACCGCGGGATTCGTGGAGTTCGCGGAGTAGCCGGACCCAATCGCGATCGGATGTCCGTTTGATCCCCACGCATAGGTGGCCGCGCCGTAGCTTGTGACAGAGGTTTCGCTAGGGTCGCCCGTGTACGATTCGTGCGTGACGTGATTCTCGGCATCGAACTGGCGCGCGGCGTCATTTCCCCAGGTCGCCGAGGTGTTGGGATCAGAACCGGAGGTTGCCTGGTCGATCATGCGCCCGGCCGCGTCAAAGGTCGAGCCGCTACCGGTCACTATGCCGGTGCTCCCTTGACCAAACGGAATACTATCGGTGCCCAGCATCACGCCCATTTGCGCATCCCACTCTTTGTAGGGTTGGGTATTGATAGCGCTGACGCCCACCACGGCGCCATTCGCAAACCTCGTTGCTGATTGACCCGTTGCTGATTGCGACGTGAGTTCACCCCGGGAGCTGAATTGATAGGTGTACGGTGTGGCGCCTCCGCCCGACGGCGTAGCGGCGTAGCCGAGCGGCGCTCCCGACGCATCATAGCCGATTGCCGAAAGCGTGCCGCCCGGATACGATTTCTGGGTCGCGAAGCCGTAGGTCGTGTTGTACGTGACGGCAATCGGTGTGCTGTTGGCGCCGGTTCCGCTTTCGGTCCTACCTGTCAGTCGGCCGGCGTTGTCGTACGTCATGGAAAGCGCCGTCGTACCCACGTTTGTGTTCGCGGCGTCATTGATTTGCTGCCATTGCAGGACGCCATCGACCCGGTACGCGTACGAGAAGAGCGTAGCCTGACTGAGTGCGGTAGAGGCCACGTCCACGCTGCTGCGCGTGCCGTCCGCGTAGTAGTGATACGTCAGCGTCGCCGGCGCGGTGAGTGTAGCGCCGTTGACTGAGTTTAGCGTTTCGGCCGATTGCGTTTCTCGCCCGTCGGTATCGTACGTGTAGGTCTGGGAGCCATAGGTATTCGAGGCGACATTCGTGCGGCCGTCCGGATCGAAAGTGTAGATGCGAGCAGGGGTCGTATCGCTAAAGGCGACCTGCGTCGTTTGCGCTATGCTGTTATAGGATGGCGTCGTGCACGCGCTCAGCGCGTTACACGTCGACGTCAGGAGACCATAATTCGTACCCGCGTCGTACGTATTCGTGTCTTTGTTGATAACATCGGTCCCGGTGTTCGTCATCTGATACTTCGACGTGACGCGGTCCAACGCATCGAACGCCTGGCCCTTTATATCCTGGAATTGCGTTGGCGTAATTTGCCCGCTGGACCACTGAACGACGGGGTTGGCCGGGAGAAACTCCTGCGTCTTAGCCATATTTCCGTACGCTAGCAGAGTCTGGCCCTGGTACGTCGGCCGCGCAAACGTCCCGTTTTGGGAAAGATCGTAGATGTAGCGCGTGATCCACGGTTTGGTATAGATGTCGGACCCGTCTTGCGGCGGCACGACCTCCACCAAACGATCCGCACCATCGTAATATTTCGTCGTCGTCGCCGCCGCGTTCAGCGTAGGAGAACCGCCATTGTAGGCGCCGCCATGCGAAACATTCCCTTGATTCTCATCACCGTCGGCATCATAGCTGAACGTGCTACCGGTGCCGGTCGCGTGCTGATAGGCACTTTCGGACCTGGACAACGAACCATCGGCGTTGTAGTACTTGTAGCTTGTTACCCCGGTCGGATCGGCCGCAGACTTCAAGCGATTCAAGCTGTCGTACGAGAGTGTCCAGCTACCCACGCCGAGCGAGTACGACGTCAGATTGCCGTTGCCGTCGTAGGCGAAACTTTGGTGTGGCGAGCGGAGAGTCCCGTCCGCCTGCGTCATCGAGTCGCCGGTGACGTCTGAAGGCAAGCCGTAGTCGCCGCCCTGTGCGCCGGAGCTGTAAGAAAAGGCGCGATGATAGCCGAGCGGCGTGTAGCTATTGCTTAAGCGCCCGAAGGGCTCGGCGCCATCCGAATAATCCCAGGTGTAGCGCGTCGCGCCTGACTGATTGGGGCAGAGGTTGTCGCTCGTGCCTGGATTGCCGGTCCAGTCCTGTCCCAACGCGTTCGTCTTTACCGGATCGCAGTACTGGATGATGTTATTTGCGCCGTTCGTGCGATCGTACGAGTAGAGGCTCGTGGGCCGGAATGTTCCCTGCGAGGTCAAGACGCTTGGCAACGCGACCGCGATCGTGTTGCCGTTGGAATCGTAGGCATAGTCCGTCGCGTAGCCGCGCGCATCAACGGTTTCGGTCAGATTGTTATTGCTATCCCAGGTTGCATAGGTTATCAGCCAGAGTGATCTCGTCCATTCCCGGGTTTGGGTGACGCGGCCGATGGAATCGTAAAACCAGTTCGAAGCATGGCCATCGAGGTCCGTGAGCTGCGTCTCATTGCTCGGATAGCTGAAATTATTCTGAGCGATCGTTTGGGCACCAGAAGCCATGCCAGGCTGCAAAAGGGTATTCGTGCCGTCGGCAACGGTCCAGTTAGCGATGCCGTAGAGTTGAACTCCACTGATGCGACTGCTGCCGTCGTAAGTGAACCAGGTGTAGGCGCCTTGCACGCCGCTGCTCATGAACCAGCGCGGGCTTGAAATCCAGTTCAGGATGCCGTTGCTTGCGTAATAACCGTACTGCTCTTTGAGTGTGCCCTGATTGTTGCCGGGGCGATCGACCTCTTCCAGATTGCCGTACGCGTTATTTCCAGACGGATTGCCGTAAGAGTACGTGACCTGCGAGCCGTCAGGTCGCGTGATGCTTGAGAGCAATACCTTGCCGTTGATTGTGCCGAACGCCAGCGTGAGAGATTGGCCGTCAGAATGCTGCGCGACGATCTGCGTGAGATTGGCGGTCGTCGACGAGTTGCCGCCCACCCAGGAGTAGTTGAACTGGATATCGTTGTTCTGATTGCGAGCATAGATGCGCAAGAGCCGCCCGTCATAGCCGGCGCTGGACGCTGTCTGATTGGGCGCGTAGAAGTAATAGACGGTTCCCGTTTTCTTGGTCCAAAAGTAGCCGCTGCCGCCGTCGCTGCAGAGCGTGTTGTGCATTCCGGCCGGCGGATTCAGGCACGACCCGTTGGGCGTGTAGTCGTAGCGCGCGCCGTCAATGTCGAAGACCGAAATTCCGCCCGCCGTGTTGGTTGCTAGATGCGCGTCGAACGTGTTGGTCCAACCTGCGCCGTAGGTACTCGGCTGCGCTGAGCCGTCGTCGTTGCCGCCGCTGGCGTTCCAATCATTCTTGCTAAAGGAGTTGTAGGTACGCCGGAACGCTAAATCGATTCCGCGTTCCGGAACGTCCACGTCATCGGCTTGCACGATCAAGTTGCCGTTGGCAACGTTCACCAGGTACGTGCCCACTCCGGGAAGCGCCGCTTCTTCGTACGTCCACCAAGGATTGATGCCGGTCAGATTCGAGCTTCCGGAGATCACGGTCATCGGGTCAATACGTTGCGTTCCTGGAGCGCGCGTTGTGGCGCTATTGAGCACCGATCGGGAAACGGACGAGAGCGGGTTTGAGCCGTTCGGCAGGAGGGGGTGGGACAGCATAACCGGCGCAGTCCCGCGTACGCCTGGCCCGCGCGAAGTGGGCCGAACGCGACCGTGCGCGAAGGCCTTGCGAGGGTCGGATTTTTGAGCGCTTATCTTTTTCGGCGCAGGGGCATGCATTGCGGCGTAGCGATCGACAGAGAGCAACGCAAATATCGGTGACTGCATTAACCAGTTGACGGCGTTTTGGAAATCGAGGCGTGCCTGAGCGAGAGTCGTGCTGGCGCTAGGGATTTTGCTTGGCGGAACGGCGGCGCCGCCGGTTGACTGAAGGCAAAGCGACATCAAGAGTGCAGTGCAGATGAAGCGACGCATTAAAACTCTCGTATTGGACGTCGGGACGCAAAAAACGGCCCATGATAACGAGCGCATGCGAATTGTTGTCATAATTTCACCCGTTGCCCCCTGGCTAAGCAGCCGCGAGGGGCTCCCTTACTCAATTCAGTATAGAGCCTAAATAAGCCATAGTCGAGGCTAACCCACTGCGCAGCGCTTAAGGCATAAGCAGGCTTGAACAGCTATGTCTGCCCGCCGCCACCCTCCAAGCCCCTAGGTGCCAGCCGTGAGCTGCGCAGGGTACGGCGCTAGGCCGGTAGTAGTGCGGAATCGCCCGCTCGACCAGCTTCCTGGTCGAAAATGCGGCTTGGGGTGAGCCGTTCTTACTGTAACAGGAGCGAGCGCCCCGCTCTTTCGCGGTTTCTGCGGATCCACGGCCAGGACATTAGTGCCATGCAGGCGACGTGACAAATCAATCAGGAAAGATTTGCAAAATTGAAGCCTTCACCGACATGCCGCAATGCCGAGCGACCGCGTCGAACACAGGGTTTTGAACAACTAGGCGTTGTTCCGGAAGCACCCAATGGTTGAAAGTTTGGAGGGCAAATCCCGTCGCGACAATGCAAACCTCATCCAGTACAGTAGCGTACCAGCTAAATAGGCCCGGCGGCGCGCCTGAATCTAGGAAAGTCGCGAAATCGTGATGCGTTGGGAACGTAAGTGCGTCGCCGTAGCGTAGTAAGTGCTGTCGGACTTGATCGATTGATGGCAGAGGCCCGCAAGACAGTTCGGTTATGTTCCTCCAGTGCTGACTCAAGCGATTCTTGAGATTCGTCGCCTGGCCAACGTAGACGGCCTCCGCACCATCGTCGAGCACAAATGTGAGCGCGTAAATCGCTGAAGCGGCAGTCTCCATCTCCCGGCCAATCGACCCAAGCGAATCCGAGAAACGCCGTATCCGCAGATTGTACTCACGCAAAGGCGCGAGCACGGCCTCGGATTCAGGTAGTGCTGCAAACGCCTCGGCACGAGACAGTGCGCACCGTCGGCACGGCGGATCCACATACACCTGAATCAACGCCTCATACTCATGCTCTTCGAGAGTACCGAGCTCACCGCAACTAGGGCAGACTTGAGCGGCAAAGACGTAGCGCCCGATCCCGGCCGAAGAATCCGGGAAGCGTTGGTAGCACGTTATCGGAATCAGGCGACGTTTCAGGAACGGCCCCATGTCCGTCTCCTTAGCCACCGGAGTCGAACACTATCCCGGAGGCGTCGCTATAGACGACCAGACGCTTGAACGGTTCTAGAGAACCCGCGTTGGTGGCAACTTCATGCACCTCGTTCGCTGTCAGCATCATCGATTTTGGCCGCAAGCTTGGAATCGAACGGGTGTTCGATTGACGCCGGCGCCAGGCCTTGCGCTACTACATCACGTCCTTGAGATCCTTACCGGCGAGTTTCCAGTTGTATCCAGAATACGCAGCGCCGGTTACCTTGTAGATTTCGGAAAGGATGTCGTTCATGCGCTCGATCGTCCCATCGTACGTTTCCTGGTCGTCGGCGCACATCGGCACGCCCTTGAGTTCCCAAATGGCATTCGACATCTTGTCGAGCGCCGTTTGGACTTCCTGACTTGCTTTAGGTGCTTCTGCCATAAGGGTATGTACGGCCGGGACGGTGGCGCTCTCCTGCGCTCGCGTTCCCGAAGGTCGCTAGCCCTGTCGGGTTCGAGGGGCTTCACGCCTGACTTGGCGCTCGCCGAGGAGTTGAGGTCAGAAACCCCGGCACTCGAGTGCAATAATTTCTAATTTCGAAATGTAAGGTTTCTTGCGATCAGCTGTAAGGCTTCGCACGGAAAAGGGTGTCCCTTTCTCGGTCGGAACTGGAAGCTACAGGAATTTCACTAGTTACGGGAATCCCCGGCGCGGGAAGGTGCTGAGGGGGCCATTCTGGAGCCCCCTGGGCGCGAACCATAAAGCCGGTCCAAGATCGATCGGCGGAGAAGTCGTCGTCCGGTCCCTCAGCTGGCAGGGGTGGATCGCTGCGCGCATCCTCCTGCGCTCTGCGCCGATC
>DATKGB010000047.1:0-3138 GCA_035544315.1 Verrucomicrobiia bacterium | reverse complement strand
GGGGGGGAACGATTTCGCCAAAGCCCAACGTCACGATTGCCAAGTAGTCGCCGTGCAGACGCAACGTCGGCGCCCCCAGGATGATCCCGAACAGCGAGGCCAGCGCGGCGGCCAGAAAAAGAATTACCCAAAACGGCAAGTGAATGCCTAACTGAGGACTGGCCAGCAGACCAAACGTGTATGCACCGATAGCAAAAAACGCCGCGTAGCCGAGGTCGAGCAATCCGGCATACCCGACGACGATGTTGAGCCCCAGCGCTAAGACGATATAGATCCCCGCGTCGGCCAAAATATTGAACGTTGCGTCGTTGCCGAAAAAGATCGGTCCAAGCAGCAAAATGGCCGCCAGCAGCGCCCCGAAAGCCAGACGGATGCGCTGCGTCTTGGCCGCCTGCATCGCAAACGTCAGCCCGCCGGCGATCAGAAAATACGCGTAGATCATACCTTTTGCGGGATCGATTCCCCGAGCAAACCGGCCGGGCGCAGCACCAGCACGAAGATCAGGATTCCGAAGACGACCACGTTGGACCACTGACCGCCCAGCAGCCAGGTTGAAAACGACTCGATGATACCGATCAAAAACCCGCCGAGCATCGCGCCGGCTAAGTTGCCGATACCGCCCAACACCGCCGCGGTGAAGGCTTTGAGCCCCGCGCCAAAGCCATTAAAGAACCAGGTCGACTGATAGTACACGCCCGAGACGAAGCCGGCGATGCCGGCCAGCGCGCCCCCGATCAGAAACGTCAGGGCGATCGTGAGATTCACGTCGATGCCCATCAACTGCGCCGCGTCGCGATCTTGCGCGGTCGCGCGCATCGCTTTTCCCAAGCGTGTTTTCGCGACGAAGAGCTGCAGCGCGAACATCGTCACGACCGCCAGACCGACGATCACCAGTTGTTTGAGCGAGACGTCGAGCGCGCCCAGCGAAAGCGTCGGATTCGGTATCACGGCGGGGAACTGCACGGGCGAAGGCCCCTTCCACACCTGCATGATATTTTCCAAGATGAACGACATGCCGATCGCGGTGATCAGCGGCGCCAATCGCGGAGCGTTGCGTAGACGGCGGTACGCGAAACGCTCGATCAAGAGCCCGACGATCCCGCACAGCAGCGCGGCTCCCAGCGCGGCGACGGCAACGTCGACGACGAGCATCGGCCCGTGCACTTCCCCCGAAACGCCCAACGCACCCAAAATCGCCAACGCGAAGAACGATCCCAGCGTGTAGACGTCGCCGTGCGCGAAGTTGATCAGCTCGATGATCCCGTAGACCATCGTATACCCCAACGCGATCAGCGCGTAAATTCCACCCAGCGAAATCCCGTTGACGAGTTGCGCCAGGAACTCGTGCACGCTATTTGTCGGTGAGGTTGAGTTGCTGGATAAACGACGGCTGGCCGTTCTTGAACGTATAGAGACTGATGACGGGGTTGCGGATGTCGCCGTTGCGATCGAACTGGACGTGGCCGATCGGCGTCTGCAGATCGCTCAGCACGACTTGTTTGACGACCGCAGCACGAGCCGGAAATCCCTTGGCATTCCTGGCTGCCGCAGCGATCGCCGCAATCGCGACCTGCGTGGCCGCGTAGGCGTTGGCGCTATACGGACCGACCGGTGCGTTGAAGCGCACTTGGTACGCCTTAACGAAGCCTTGAGCCACCGGCAGTTTTTCGGCATTGGGTGCCGCGACCGTGTAGTATGCGCCGTCGGCAAGGTTACCCGCGACCGTGTTGAGATCGGGGATGCCGTCGCCGCCCAGCATCGGCGTCTTCCCAAGTCCGGTATCGAACATCTGTTTTCGCAGCAGGCCGCCGCCCGTGCTGGTAACGCCGCCGTAAAAGAGTACGTCCGGTTTTGAGGCCGCGATCTTGAGCAGCAGCGCTTTGAAATCTTGGGTGTTGGCGGCCAAGTGGTCGTGCCCCAAAACCTTGCCGCCGAGTTTGCCGAAGTCGCTTTCAAAAACGTCGGCCAGATCCAGCCCGTAGGTTTCGTTGTCGTCGACCAAATACGCGGTCTTCCATCCAAGCTGGTGCGCGAAGCGCGCGCCTGCCGCGCCTTGTCGCGTATCGGTCGTGCAGACGCGGAAGAACGTATTGAGATCGGGATTCGAACGTCGTAGTGCGGCAGCGTCGGCACCCAGCGTCAAGCCGTCCGAAACGACCGAAGGCCCGATCTGGGCGAGGCCCGCGGCGTTGGTCACCGGGATTTCGGCCGCCGCGACGTTGGAGTTGTACGGCCCGACGACCGCCAGAACGTTGGCATCGGAAACAAACGTGCGAACGTTGGCGACGCCCTGCTGCGGGCTGTGAACGCCTTGCACCGCGTCGTCGAGCGAATCGACCGCGACGCTCATTCCGTCGGGCAGGGCGTGGCCTTCGTTCGCCGATTCGACCGCCAGGATGATGCCGTTGAGCGTCGATTGCCCGACCGAAGCGTCGGCTCCCGACAGCGGCAGGTCTACGCCGATCTTCACGACGTTGCTCGACGCCGAGGAGCCGCCCGACGAACAGGCCGTCAGCAAAGCCAGCGCGACGGCAACGGCCAGCGTACGCGGCCACAATCCCAAGTGTGAGTTCATGCGTCGAGGTTAGCCCGCGCGTGCACGGTTCCCCTTCCCGCGGAGCGGACCTACGTATGGGCGAGCGTTGCCGACGCCCGCATGTACCAACCCGCTTCGGCGCAGTACCACGGCCATGCAAACCCGGTGGGAACAAAACGTTGCTGCACCGCGGCCACGTACGCGGTCGCGCGCGCGTCGTCGCTCATCGTCTCGGCGGCGACGGCAAGCACCGCCCATGGAAATTCGTCGGGAATCGACAAGGCGTCCCAATCGGGATAGTTGCGATTGAATGCGGCGTAGACCGTTTGCGCGTGAGGATCGGTTGGCGACACCGCGCCGTTAACGATCGGGAACAACTGCGAAGCGGCGTCGGGCGCGAAGGTCTGCAACAGCGCGGGAGTGATCGTGCTGCCCTGGTTGGCGACGTCGTAGGTTTGGGTCGAAGCGTTCCACAGCCCCGCGACCCCGGCAGCGACCGCGGCGGCGCGGGCAGCGTACCACTGCGCGGCGGTCTGATTGGCAAAAGCAGTGCTTTCGAGGTAGGCCAGATCGCTGAGGCCGCGATACGTCTCGCTATCCCC
>DATKGB010000046.1:0-5841 GCA_035544315.1 Verrucomicrobiia bacterium | reverse complement strand
GGGAGGGGCGGCAATCGAAAGCGCGTGGTCGCGCGCAAGATCTCGTCGATTGCGACGATCGCCGCACCGACCAGCGCGCCGATGCCGATCAGATTCCAATTGAGTTGTCCTTGAATGACGCCCTTGGCCAGTGCCGAGATCAAGGTGGCTTGCGGAGCGGGAAGGACGTGAACGTTGGCGAGGGCATGCGTGGTTGTTAGGCTGGCAAAACCGTACGCCTTGTTGAGGAGATTGAGAATCGGCGGAATCACCAAGGCGCCGAAAAAGACGCCGACTACCAGGGCGACCTGCTGGCGCCACGGCGTAGCGTCGACGAGCTGGCCGGTCTTTAAGTCTTGCAGGTTGTCGTTGGAGATCGTCGCGACGCACAGGACGACGGCCGTCACGAAGAGCGCGTATGCAACCAGCGTCTGTCGCGCCGCGATTCCGACATTGTGCTCGAGCAACACAAACAGCAGCGAAGCCCCGATCACGGCGAGAATCGCCAAACCCGAGACGGGGCTGTTGGACGAACCGATCAGGCCGGCCATATACCCGCACGCCGCGGCCACGAAAAAGCCCGCGAGCACGACGTAGATGATCGCGCCGACAACCAACGGGATCGCCATCGCTGCAAGGGCGCCAGTGGAGAGGAATGCGAACAGCAGCACGGCCAGCGGTAAGAGTACAAACGCGCTTGAAAGCGTGACCCAAAGAATCGGAATGTCGCGTTCGGTCCGCGGCACGAGCGCCGCGGGATCCTGTTTGAGCTTTCGCGATGCGGCCAGCGAGGACAAGATGCCGCTCCACACGGGCTGCACTAATTTTAGGATTGCCCAGATCGCGGCGACGCCGATCGCACCGGCGCCGATGAAACGAACCTGATTATGAAAGACGGTGGTTGCCACGTCGATCGCCGGGCCGGCAACGGGGTGGAGGGCCGTAAGCAACGGCGTCGCGATGCCCCAAGCGATGAAGATGCCGACGAACATCGCGATACCGACGGACAACCCGATCAGATGTCCGGCACCAAAAAGCGCGAGCGACAGACCAAAATCCAAACCGGTGGCGGCATTGCCCGATCGGAAATAACCGGCCACGTCGGCGGCGAAGACGCGGGTTGCCGTCACCAAGAAGTAGCCGCCCGAAACGAGCGATCCGATGATCACGGCCAAGAGTCCCGCTTTGTTTTCGGCTAAGGCTTCAGGCGTCGGGGCGGTGTCGCGCGAACCCGAACCGACTTTAAGAATTTCTGCAGCGGCGACGCCCTCGGGATACGGCAAGTCCGAGTTGGTTACCAGAGCGCGGCGCAACGGTACGCTGTACATGACGCCGAGCACGCCGCCGACAACGCAAACCCCGAACGATTGCCAAAACGGAAAGCCCGTCCACCAGCCGATCATCACCAAGCCCGGAAGTACGAAGATGACCGCCGAGAGCGTTCCCGCCGCCGACGCAACGGTCTGCACGATGTTGTTTTCGTAGATCGTGGAGTTCTTGAACCCGCGCAAGATCGCCATCGAGATCACCGCCGCGGGAATCGAAGACGCAAACGTCAGGCCGACTTTCAAGCCGAGATAGACGTTTGCAGCGGTGAAGACCAGCGTGATCGCGCCGCCTAGCAGCAGTCCGGAGATCGTTAATTCGCGCCGGTTGTCGGCGGCGGATTGCGGCATGGCATGGACGTCCAAGAGAAGCCCTCCGGTTTAGGGTGGTGAGCGCAGAGAGATTGTCGCCGGAGGTAGTTCGGTATTCCTGCGTATGCGGTGGATTCGGCCCTAGACCGCACGTCTGCGGCCCTCGCCGATCCGACGCGCCGGGCGTTGCTGGCTCGGCTACGACGTCGGAAAGAAGATCAGTGACGCCCGGAAAGCCGATATTGCTGACCGAGCGACTCAGGATCGAGCCGTTGTCGTCGCGCCATGCTCCCGCCTCTGCGTTTGATGGCACGATCGTAGCGGGCGCGTCTGCTGCGTGATCGACATGCCGCCAGTCTTCTGGACGTGGACGAAAACGAATCGTTGGTCGACGATGGTGAACTCGCAGCGTCAGTTGGGTTGCAGGCTCAGTCTCCTAGTGCAGCGTGAGGATGTCTTTGGTTGGACCGGCGCGTTCGACCGTGCAACTTCCATGTTTGATTTCCGCCAGTCCGTTGATCCAGCGTACGAAGCACAGCACCACCGTGTAGTCGGGGTTCTGGATTGTAACTTCGAGGGGGAATGCACCCGCTACGGCAGCTCTGGCGCACGTGAAGTCGATGGCCGCGCCAGGGTTCAATCTCTGGTGGAAGCGCGGCGTGCAGGTGTCGTTATTCGCGATTATCGAGACGCCGTAGGCAATACGGCTGCGCGCCTCGATGGTAAAGCTGCCCTGGTCGGCGTCGATCTCGATGGTGTACGCGGTGGGTCCCGTCTTCACCATGGTGCAATACTTCGTACCTTGCCTGGCATGCATTTCGATAAACGACGAATTCGGACCGGCGGTAACGTTCACATAGGGCATGCAAAGAACGCCTTGCATGTTCGCATTGCGAATTTGAAGAGTGAGGGCTCCGCCAATCGGGGTCGGGCACTCGAAGGTGGCTGCCCTGCCGCCATCCACCATGATGTCGCCTTGGCACGAGCTGCGATAGATTAGCACGGCTGCGGCGCGCTGGTTGACCACAGTGAAGTGAACCTGAGCGTCCGCAGCAGTGGCGACGCCAGGCGCGAGCGCTATGATGAGCGCGAAAGCGAGCACAAAACAAAGGATTCGCATAGAGCACCTCCGACTACGCGCTAGCGTATCACATTCGCCGGCACTATCATAGGAACGACTCGCATGGTACTGCCGTCGGTCGTCACGACGATTGCGCCGTCTTGGTCGGTGCGATAGATCTGCGTGCCGAGGCGCTCGAGTCGTTCGATCGTGGAGGGCGCAGGGTGCCCGAACAGGTTGTGGCGGCCGACGGAGATGATGGCATAACGCGGTCGCACCGCCGCGAGAAACGCATCCGTCGTTCCATAGGCCGTTGCCAGCGCATCGCGGTGGGCCGCGCCGCCGTAGCGTTGTCCCGAGTCGAGAAAGCGTGCGACGCGCAGCCACCGCAGGACCGGAGCTGCGCCGCCGGCGTGGTCTCATAAAGTCCTACACTCACACCTCGATCGCCGGGTCTAAGCGCCGCCTTTGCCCAGAACGAAAGGAAAGGTTCGGCCTGCGCGTGACATTTCGAGCCGCTGCCCTCTCCTTGTAGAAGGAGAAAGATCTACGAGAAGGAGGCCTATGGCACGTTGGGCGCCCCCGGAAGCAATTGCTTCCGCACTTACAGGTAATGAAACCGCCGCTGATGAGCTTATCGCCGCCATCTGGCCCGCATGCTTTCGGCTTGCGACGATGATTACCGGCGATCGCGGTCTTGCGGAGGACGCGGCCCAGGAAACCTGCGTGACCGTGTATCGCAAGGTCCGCAGCTTGCGTCGCGTCGATGCGTTCGATGCGTGGCTCTATCGTATCGTCATGCGTGAATCCGCACTGGTACGTCGTCGCTCCGGTCAGGTGGCCGAACAGAGGGACCAGGTTGCGACAAACGACGGGACAATCGCTCTCGACGTCTGGCGATCGCTCGGCGAACTCTCCGCGGAGCTGCGCGAGGTCACGGTGCTCTTTTACTTCCACGATCTCACCGGTGAGGAGATTGCGGCTGCGCTTCGCATTTCGCATGGAGCGGTGCGCATGCGGCTATCGAGGGCGCGCGAACGATTGCGCGTGCTGCTCGGCGATTATGATTTTGAGCTACGCACGGGTTATAAGGTGGTGAACTATGCCGTCTAATTTTGCAGAACTAGGAAAGCATTTGCAAACAGCGATTTCCGTTCCCGACCTTCCGGTCGCTTCCATTCGCAACCGTCGTCGCGACGCAAATGTGCGACATCGCTCGAGCGTATCGATCGCGTGCGCGCTCGCGGCGATCACTGTCCTGGGTTCGGGCACGGTGCTTGCGTCAATGATGTTTAGTGGCGTTCGGATCTGGCTGTCGGGCGATAAGGCGGCATTGACGATGCATTCGTTCGCGTATGTCCAGAACCCAAAGGCTGACGACCTGCGTCGTGTTACTGCCGATGCGACGTTTCCGGTCGTGCTGCCGGTAGGCATTCCAAAGGGAATGCATATGACCGACCTCTTTTTCTCGCCGGCGGATCACCCGAATTTCATCGAAGTTACGTATCGGAACGCTAAGACGGACGCCCGGAGTGGGCAATTCCTATTGTTCGATTCTTCGACCGTGAACCATGGTGCTCCAACGCTTCCGAATGGAGAGGAACTGCAAGTTGGGCAAGTAAGGCATTGGAACGTTGGGCAAGAGACCGTCGTCGTGTTCGGCGCGGGGCAACAGGCGGGGATGAAAGCCGCGATGTCGGGCATCACGCCGGCCGAGAGCCTGGCGCAAACGTTACCGATGCTCTACCGCATAACCGTACTTGGAGTCCAAGACCGGCTTGCAGATGCGGCCGACGTGATTGCTCCATCAGAGGGGCGAACCGCCCTGCTCGATCGTGAAGATCTGGGCCAAATCAAGATTGTGGCTCAATCGTACAAAAAGCGGGTGATGTTTGTCCGAGCGACTATGTTTGACAACTTGCCGTTCGTCGCCGGAAAGCCCGATTTTGCGAATCAAAGGAGTCATCGGATCACGGAGACCGCGGTGTCGGCGGGTGGTGTGCACGCAATCGCGGCGGTTCTTGCATTAAATGTGTGTGGAAAAAGCGGCGAGAGGATGGGAAGCGGCTTTACCTGCGAGATGCTTATCAACGAGCGTAGCGGGCGCGCTTACTGGATCTGGGTGCTTCCGCTAAACCCGTCGACACCGCCAACAAGGTACGTGGTGGATTCGACGACGTTTCACGTGCTCCAAGGACGATAGAGAGACCTGAAAGATGCTGCCGTCGCACGCCATGCTGACGGCAGCATCTTCGTCGGTTCGATAGGCACTTGAGCCGAAGCGTTGGAGGTCGCGATCGTCGACGGCGCAGGATGCCCGTAGGGGTCGGCGACTACGGCAGCAATGGCGTGACGATCGCGTCCTTCCCGTCGGTGCTGACGATGATGGCGCCGTTGTGGTCGGTGCGATAGATATGCGCGCCGAAGCGCTCAAGTCGCTCGACGGTGGAGGGCGCCGGGTGCCCGAACAGGTTGTGGCGGCCGACGGAGATGATGGCATAACGCGGTCGCACCGCCGCGAGAAACGCGTCGGTCGTTCCATAGGCGGAACCGTGATGTCCCACTTTGAGCACGTCGGTGCGTTATGCCGGATATTGCGCTTTTTCGTCAGACCTGAGTATATCCGTCATACGTGCTGTTAGTTCCAGCAGATTATCCAATCTCTAAGGTCGTGTTTTACGGCGATCCAAAGACCTGAAGAGACCAATCCGATCGGCGGGCCCTCGTCGGAATAGGTCCGATTCCAAAGCTCGGTCAACAATTCGTCCATAAAGTGCTAAGTGCTCTAATGCACCCTATTGCGGACATCGTTTGGCCATGCCGACCGTACGAACACCGACACCATGCCACCATCGAGGCGAGTCGCCGGGCATCGCGCGTGCAGACGACGAGGAAAGAGCAAAGCGGTTATCGCCCACGTTGGTACTTGCGAACCTATCAGCTTCATCCTTAGGCGAACATCGGAAGCAATGTTTGTACCCAACCGGCAACGTCAGCCTTTCGGCAAGGCTCGAACGAATGTCCGGATTGCTGCGAGCGCGGGTACTCCCTTGGTCATGATTGAGTTCAATTTGGCGACGATGCCTTGGACTTTCGCCTCTCAAGAAGCTAGCCCGATCGGTTCGCCCGGTATGTCGTGGCGACGTGGAAACTTGTCGTTCCCTC
>DATKGB010000045.1:0-4278 GCA_035544315.1 Verrucomicrobiia bacterium | reverse complement strand
CGACGTTGGCAGCCAATGTTTTGGAGCGGCCGCCGGCGGTTCGGCGGGTCAGCGCAAAGTCGCGCGGCTCGAGCAGCTCGACGACGGTCGTCCCATCTTCGAGCAAGCGAACTAAGGCACGATCGCCCGGAACCGGCATCGATCGCTTCCCGGTCATCCGGCGCAACGCCGCCAACCTCGGTTCGATTTCACCGTCTAGAACGATCCAAGCCGAGTTTTTGCCGACCGAAACGACCAGCGCGCGCGACGCCGGCGTCATCCTCGCCCGCAAGAGAAGAAGGGCGCGGCGTGTAACGATGCGGCGAACGTGAAATTCGCAACCCTTCGGTACGACGGGCTCCTCGATACGCACCAGCGTGGCGCGGTCCAAACGCGACTGCGGACACTCGAAGCGAGGGTCGTTTGGCACAACGACGATGCCACGCGACGTACGTATGCCGCGGTCGAATCGTCGCGCGATTTTTCGGACGAGCAGTTGCGGAGTGCGGTTGCCGATGCGCGCGCGTACCCTCGATCGGTCATCGCTCTTGCAGTTACCCCCCGGCCTGCCGAAGCCTTGCCGGTGCTTCTCGAAGCGCTCGGCGGCCCGGGCCGGCCCGCGGGCGTTTTGGATTGCGCGATCGTCGGTGATGAGTTGTGCGTCGAATGGGATTCACAAGTCACCGCGGCCGCACTGATCACCGTGACCCTGGATGCCGAACTGGCCCGCTTTAACGGGACCCGGACGACCCGGTTGCTGCGGCCGTTGGGCGTGGAAGCGATCGTCAAGGTCGCCGCCGACGGCTTGGGCGCAACCCAACTCGATCCGCAACGGATCCTCGAGGTGCTGCTGGGAGCGTCGCGTGGAGATCGTTGACATGCTCCCCGTCCTAAAGTCCGAGGACTCTGCAACTCGTATTGCTACGAGAAGCGCTTCTTGTCCCGAGCCCGCCTGTGGGATTCGCGCAACTTGGTTCTCGCGCAACGACTCCCGGAGAGGGAGTCTTACGCGGCTTACACCGCGGCGGCGAACTCCCACAGGTCTCACATGCTCGTATCTGACAAGCGTTACTTTCGGCCTGCCCGGCCGTAGGTTCTCGAAAGAACATCTTGATTTTAACACACAGGCTATGTCATACGCATGGCATTCTGCGGACGCTCCGCATCCGGCTCCTTATATCCCCGGCCTGAACGCCGAGGCTTTACGGAGCATCCGGTAAAGAGATGCTGCAGTACGTCGGCTGGACGGACGTGATCGACCTGGTTGCGACCAGCGTCTTGATCTACTACTTGCTGTTGTTAATCCGCGGAACGCGCGCCGTCCAGATTCTGACGGGAGTTCTGGTACTGATCGCTCTCCTGGGCATGGCCAACCTGTTACGCTTGTATTTGCTGGGCTCGATCTTGGGCGTGATCGTGGTCGGTGCGGCGGTAACGCTGCCGATCGTCTTTCAACCCGAGTTGCGGCGCGCGCTCGAACAGATCGGTCGCGGCGGCCTGTTTCGGTTTACTACAGAGACAAGCCAGGAACGCATTCGACCCGAGGATCGGTCGATCGCAACCTTGGCGAAGACCGCATTTCTGCTGTCGCGTGCCAAGACCGGCGCTTTGATCGTCATCGAACAGCAGAGCGGGCTTAAAGAATTCGCCGAAAGCGGAACGATGCTCGACGCGCGCTTGTCGGCCGAACTGTTGCTCTCGATTTTCGCGCCGCGCTCGCCCCTGCACGACGGCGCGGCGATCGTGCGCGACGACATCCTCCAAGCCGCCGGCTGTTTCTTGCCGCTGGCCGAACAATCGTTAGCCGAGCGCCGCGTGGGGACGCGCCATCGCGCCGCGATGGGACTGAGCGAGCAAACCGACGCCGTCGTGATCGTCGTCTCCGAGGAGAGCGGCGAGATTTCCGTTGCGCGCGAAGGTAAGCTCTCGCGTCCGATCGAGGACGAAACGCGCTTGCTGCGCGTGCTTTTGGCAGTCACGCGCCCGCCGCGGACGGGGCGTCCGATTTCCAACGACTTGGTCGCGCATTTGCGAGCGCGCCTCTTTTCGCATCGACACCAGGAAGCGCCCGATGGCGATCATCAAGCGGAACTTCGGACTTAAACTCTTGGCCGTTGCCCTGGCAATGGTCGGCTGGGCGTATTTTCGGTTTGCGACCAATCCGGTATTGGCCGCGCGTTTCGACCAACAACTCTCGGTTCCGATCGCGACGATTAACTTACCCGTCGGACTGGTCGCGCACTTCAACGATCGCGACGCGGTGGTTACCGTCGAAGCCCCGCGCGGACAGCCGCCCGTCAAGCCCGACGAAATCAAGGCGGTTCTGGATCTCTCGGGCAAGACCGCCGGCGTCTACAACGTGCCGATCCAGCTCGTCGCGCCCTCCGTCGTCGTGCAGTCGTTGAGCCCAGCTTCGGTCGCGTTGACCGTCGAACGAGTCGATCGGAAGACGTTTACGCTCGGCCTGCACTATATGGGTTCGCAACCGGGAATTGTGGTGGGCGACGTCGCCATCGCGCCCGCCAACGCGATCGTCCAAGGCGCCGATTCGTTGTTGGGGCAGGTGACCTCGCTACGCCTTGAAGTCGCGTTGCCTGGCCAGCCGATCGTGCTGGACGAGATGTTGCGACCCGTGCCCGTCAACTCGCTGGGCGAGGAAGTAGTCGGCGTACAAGTGACGCCCGAGCTGGTGCGCGTGCAAATTCATTTCGTGCACGGCCAGCGGCGGAATCCGTGAACCGGGTCTTTGGAACCGATGGCGTTCGGGGCGTTGCCAACGGAGATCTGACGCCCGAACGCGCATTTGCGATCGGACGCGCCGGTGCCACGGTCCTGGCCCACGACAGCGAGCGGCATCGGGCCGTGATCGTGGGTCGCGACACGCGGCTGTCGGGCAGCATGCTCGAAGCCGCCATCGTGGCGGGCATTACGTCGGTCGGTCGCGACGTCGTCTCGATCGGGATCGTTCCGACACCGGCGGTCGCGACCGTCACGGTTCGCGAAGGCGCGGCTGCCGGCGTGATGATCAGTGCGTCGCACAACCCGATCGCCGACAACGGCATCAAGTTTTTTGGTCCCGACGGGTTTAAACTTTCCGATGCCGACGAGAACGAGATCGAAACGTTGCTCGGACGCGACGATCTGCCGCGCCCGACCGGCATCGACATCGGCATCGCGCGCGTCGCGCAGAACCTTGCCAAGCATTACTACGAAGAACTCTACGCGGGTGCGGCCGACCTAACCGGGATCGACGTCGTCGTCGATGCGGCGTTCGGTGCGGCCTACGCGATCGCTCCGTACGCGCTGCGCAAACTCGGCGCGACCGTGCACGAGATCAACGCCGAAAACGACGGCTCGCGCATAAACGTCAAATGCGGCGCGACCGATCTACGGATGCTGGTGGAGAAGGTGCGCGAAGTCGTCGCCGGCGGTGCCGCGCGGGCCATCGGCGTTGCTTTCGACGGCGATGCAGACCGGGCGCTGTTCGTGGACGAGACCGCAACCGCGCTCTCGGGGGACCACGCAATGTACGTTTTGGGCTGCGACGCGCACGAACGCGGCGAACTTGCCGGGGATACGATCGTGGGCACGGTGATGAGCAACATCGGTCTGGAGCGAGCGTTGGCGCGACGCGGTATCACGCTCTTGCGCACCGCGGTCGGCGATCGCTACGTGCTCGAGCGGATGCGCGAAGACCGGCTCAATTTTGGCGGCGAGCAGTCCGGACATATCATCGACTTGCGACACAACACCACCGGCGACGGGCCGATGACGGCGATCACGTTGCTCTCGATTCTGGCGCGCCGCGGAGAACGATTGCACGATTTGGCCGCGGACGTCGTCGTCGCGCCGCAAATTCTGATCAACGTCGAAACGCCGCATAAAAAAGTGCTCGACGATCCGGCGATCGTCGCGGCCGGCGCAGCGGCCCAAGCCGAATTGGACGGCTCGGGAAGGCTCCTGATCCGAGCCTCGGGGACCGAACCGCTCATCCGGGTGATGGTCGAGGGGGACGATCGGGCCAGCATCGAGCGGATCGCCAAGGGCCTGGCAGCACGAATTGAGGCTGCGGCTGAAAGCCTGGCAAAAAACTAACGAAGCAAGGGGAGGAGATCGCTTGGACGAGGCCAACCTGGCCCGAGTGGTCCATGGGTCCTATCCCTAGACCACCATCTACGCCTGTCAAGATCTATCACTGAATCCGAGCTGGATCATCTTTAGAAGCTCGGAGCGGGGGACATTCTGGTAGGGGTGAATGGGCCGGTCGGCCCTAGGGCGATTCTTTCCCGCCCGAACCCC
>DATKGB010000044.1:0-3230 GCA_035544315.1 Verrucomicrobiia bacterium | reverse complement strand
CGGGCCCCGGTGCGTGCGATGAGCATCTATGGCTTGGGCTTGATCGGAACCGGGCGGCATTCCACGGGCATCGTCCAGGCGCTATTGGGCGATCCGTCATCGGCCGTGCGGTTGGCCGCCGTCGACGCCTTGGATCGTTTTGAGGCCGCGCACGTCTTGAGCCAACAATCCGAAAAAGCCGCCGAAGCAGCATTGGTCGCCGCGCTGGCCGGCGACCGGGATGCGATCGTACGCGGCCGAGCCGCCATTGGGCTGGGCGAGTTCGCCGGCGGTCCGATGGGCGACGAATCGTCGCGTACGTTGGTTGCCGCGCTGGCAACCGAGAAAACCGACGCGGTTCGCGAGCGAGTGATGTGGACGATCTTTCGCAGCTTTGCGATTCGCGTTCCGCGCGAGACCCTGACCGCGGCCCTGCGAGACTCCGATGAGGTAGTCCGAATCGAAGCCGCGCGCGCGTTAGGCCGCGTGAAGAATCGCGACGCGATTTCGGCGCTGACGCCGATGCTTGCCGATCCGTCCTGGCGTGTCCAAGAGCAGGCCGCCGAGTCGATTCTCCAACTGCAAGGCAAGTCTCCGCACGATCATTGGACCGCGATTCCAGCCAACGTCCACATGTCGTTGCCGCAACCCGATCCGCTGGCCGACGTCGCTGCGCTGCCGCGCACGGGTTCGGCGCGCAAGCCCATCGCACCCAATCCGATCGACGCGCCGGCGGCGCCGACGATCGACCCGCACACCGCCGCCGATATGGCCGGCCCGACGCATGGCACGCATCCGCGCGTGCGCTTGGTGACGACCAAGGGCAACATCTACGTCGTGCTCTATCCCGAGTGGGCGCCGGTCACCGTCGAAAACTTCTTAAACGCCGCCGACGACGGGTATTACGACAACAACCGCTGGTTCCGGATCGTGCCGGACTTCGTCGTCCAGACGGGCGACCCGACCGATAACGGCGACGGCGACGCCGGTTACACGATCGGCGCGGAAGAAAACCCTGTCGATCAGCATTCGTACGTGATCTCGATGGGCATGAACTATACCGACCCGCCCAACGCACACGCGATTCGCGATTCGGCCGGCACGCAATTCTACATCACGCTCTCGCCCCAATTCCATCTCGACCGCGACTTCACGGTCTTCGGCGAAGTGACCGGCGGTTTGGACGTCTTGGGTCGCCTGATCGAATCCGATCGCATCGTGCGCGTCGAAAGGCTTCCCGATGTTGCGCTGTAAATTCGCGCTCGTCGCGCTCGCGATGCTCGGCCTAACCGCTTGCGGCGGCCCAGGCGGTCTGCCGTTGCACGTGAGGCAGTGCGACACGATTCTGGAAAAAGGTACGGTTTCCGTTCGGGCGCTGTTCCGCAACCGGGCAGCCAAACCCGTGACCGATGCTAAGCTGGAAATTGATTTTTACCACGATTTCAAGTTTACGCGCGTGATCGCCACGGCGGATTTTCATCCCAACCTCGAGCCATTAGAACGCCGCTCCATCGCGCTCATTCTGACTGGCGCTCAGGGCGTGACCGGCCAGGCGCAAAAATGCATCGTCACCCACATCGATTACGCCGACGGAACGAAAGCCGACGTGCCGGAGTGAAAGCCCGCCATGAAGTGACGCCGCTGCGGAGATTTCTTCGAAGAGCACTGCTAGAACGCGTTTTGAATCCAACAGAATCGCGACGCTAACGCCAGAAGATCGAGGAAACGGCGAAGAACAAGTTCTCGCGGCGCTCCAGGACGCGGCGGTAAAAATACCCGGCCCAATGCGTGCCGAACGGCACGTACACGCGCAGGCGGTAGCCTTCGGCGACCAATTGCCGTTGAACGTCGGGTCGACACCCATAGAGCATTTGGAACTCGAAGCGGTCGGCGCCGATACCGTGTTCTTTTGCAAACGCCTTGACGGCGGCGATGATGCGGCGATCGTGGGTTGCTATACCCGGATAGATACCTTCGCTCAGCAAGAGCTTCGCAGACTGCAAGTACGTCTGGCGGATATCGGCCATCTCTTTGATCGCGATCTCGGGGGTTTCGTTGTAGGCACCCTTACACAGACGCACCCTCGCGCCGAGTTCGATACAGCGCTCAACATCGGCAGGCGTGCGTTTGAGATAGGCTTGGAGCACGGGTCCGACATTGCGATGCTTGGCGAAGGCGCGCTCGAAGATGTCGAGCGTGACCTGGGTGACCGGGCTGCCTTCCATGTCGATGCGAACGAACGGATCCTCGTTGGCTTGTGCGCGCTCGAGGATCTGCTCGAGGTTGTCCAGCGCAAAATCTTCATCGACCAGCAAACCCATTGCGGTCAGTTTGACCGAAACGTTGGTCCGCAAGCCCGAGGCGCGAATCTTTGCAAGCATATCCAAGTACGCGTCGCGCGTCTTGATGGCGGCGCCGCGTTCGAGGACGTCTTCGCCCAGGAAATCCAGCGTTGCGGTCATTCCCGCAGCGTTGAGTTCGCGGACGGCGTCCAGCGCCGCTTCGATCGTTTCGCCCGCGACAAAGCGTTTGGCCAGAAAGAAAAAGCGCTTTTGAAACGGCGAATCGGGCGAGAGGAGGCGGTCGATCACAGATCGGGCCTATACGACGCGTCGGCGCAAAACCCACTGGCCGCCCAGCACGGCTGCGGCCAAAACCGCGAAACCGTAGCATAACCCCAGGGCGGGCGCGACCCCGGCGGCCGAGAGCCGCACGTAGACCTCGACGGGCAACGAGGTCGGATGATAGGCCAGCACGGAGGTCGCGCCATACTCGCCGATCGCGCGCAGCCATGCAAAGGCGATCCCGGCCCCCACGTTGCCGATCGCTGCGGGCAGGGCGACGCGCGTGAAGATCCGCCATTCCGAAACGCCCAACGTCCGGGCGGCTTCTTCGGGTAGAGCGGGCAGTCCCGAAAAAGCCGCCCAGGCCGCTATCGCCACGAAGGATCCGGCCACAAAAAACTCAGCCAGCACGACCCCGGGAAAAGCGTCGACGATTGGGATGCCGTGGGAGAGCAAAATCGCACCGAGTGGACTGCGCGTTCCCAGGACGTGCAGCAACATGATGCCCGATGCCACCGGCGGGAACGCCAGCGGCAGCGCCAGGGCGAACAGCGCCGGCCCGCGCAGATGCCGCGCGCAGTGGGTCAGCCAATATCCGGCCGGCACACCCAACCCGGTCGCCAGCGCGGTCGCGCACAGCGAGGCCTCCAGCGAGATGCGCAGCGCCGCCAAGCCGTCCTCCCCTCC
>DATKGB010000043.1:0-6234 GCA_035544315.1 Verrucomicrobiia bacterium | reverse complement strand
CCCGAAACGTCGGGCCAGTCGAAACCGACGCGCGCGGCTTTCTCTTGCATGCGCTGGCCGCGTTGCAGAGCGCCCAGATGTTTGGGAATGCCTTCCAGCCGCGAGGCGCGCTTGAGCCCGGTCTTTTCCTGCGACTTGAGTTTTTCCCAACTGCGCCACTGCGCGTCGACGTCGAGGATCGTCGCATCGCCGAACACGTGGGGGTGGCGACGCACCATCTTGTTGGAGAGCGCGTCGATCACGTCGCCAACCGTGAAACTGCCGACCTCGCTGCCGAGTTGCGCGTGGAAGACGATTTGCAGCAGCAGGTCGCCCAACTCGTCGCAGAGCGCGTCGTGGTCGGCATTTTCGATGGCCTCGACGACTTCGTACGTTTCCTCGATCAGATACGGGATCAAAGTGCGGTGGGTCTGTTCTTTATCCCAGGGACATCCCAAACGCAAGCGCGCCATGATTTCGACCAAACCGTCGAACGAATAATGTGTCGACTGCGGCGGCAGCGGCAGCAGCGGCATGGCCAGCGACGCCGACAACGTGGCGCGCGGCACGCCCGGGACTATTTGCGTGTCGATCTCCAGCGTTTCGAGCGCGCGCAAGAGCAACGGCAGACCGGGAAAGTCCGAGAACGGGTTGCCCAAAATGCCGACCGCCAAATCTGCGCCGATCGTGTCGGAATCGATGCGCTCGGCAAACGCGGCGACGGCGTCGAGGCCCCCGCGCACGATGGCCGCCGGGTCGACTGCATAGTCGCGTTCGATCGCGACGCCGTGCGACGACAGGTAGTTGGTGAGATCGGGCGGTGCCAGCAACGCGACCACCCGACCCGCGGCGCGCAACGCGTCGAGGCTTCCAACGGTCAGAAGTCCGGGGTCGCCGGGCCCGAGGCCGACGATGCGTACCAACATGGACGGTCGATTTCGTCGCGGACATGACCGGGCCCCGGCGTTGCCACCGGGGCCCGGATCGACGATTCGCTGCGAGGCTTACTTGGTCGCGGCGGGGGCGGGCGATGCCACGGTCACCGGCGCAGACGATGCGGCGGGTGCGGCGACGGGCGCCATGCTGGGCGCGGGTGACGGGAACACGCCGTCAAAGCGCGGGTCCATCACTTGGATATTGGCCTTGGCGACCAGGTTGTTGAGGAACGCCCCGACCAGCGGGTTCTCTTCCTGTTGCCGCAGGGCGTCGTTGATCTTGTCGTGGGTGTTCGCAAGCGTCGCGAGGACTGCGGGCTGTTTGCTCTCGACTTGAATGATGTGCCAGCCGAAAGGTGATTTCACCGGTGCGCTGATTTTGCCGATCGGTAGCGAGAACGCTGCGTTGTCGAAGGGCTTGACCATTTGTCCGCGGCCGAAGAAACCCAGTTCGCCGCCGTTGACTTTGCTTGCGGGATCCATCGAATACTGCTTGGCGAGCGTGGCGAAATCGCCGCCGGCCTTGAGAGCGGCTTCGACCTTGTTCGCCGTTGCGAGGTCGGCGACGAGGATGTGGCGGGCCTGCACTTTTTCGGGCTTGTCGAATTGCGCGTGGTTCTTTTGGAAGTACGCTGCGATTTGCGCGTCGGTGACGGTGATGTCTTTCCCGACGGCTTTGTCGACGAGCAGTTGATCGCGAAGGTCGCGATGCACGTCGGCTTCGGTTAGGTTGCGCGTCTTGAGGACTTGATCCCACGGCGTCCCGACGAAGTTGAGCTTGAGCTGATCTTCCTTGGCTTGGATGTCGGCGTCGCTCACCGTGATGTTGTTGGCCTTGGCATACTGTTCGAGCAGCACTTCTTGAACGGCTTGCTGCAAGATCTGGCGAGCCATCGGATTGCCTTCGAGCTTGGCATCGAAGTCGGCGCGGCTGATCGGCTGACCGTTGACGGTTGCGATCGCTCCGCCGCCGCTGCAGGCGGTCAAGGTCGTACTCAACACGAGGGCTACAAGGGCCGCAATAGCGCGGGGGGCTTTCGACATAATCGGCTCCACGAAGAAAGTGACGTAATAAAAGAAGCGCGGGGCGGTAGGCCTAGCCCGCGACCGACCCCAGATTCGGTGGACGCGGCAACGGTCCTCTCCGGGCGCCTGCTGGGCGGCGCGAACGTGCAGACGGGCGGTCGCTTCGGTACCGCTCGCCAGCCTGTCTATTACATCGCTTCAAGCAAGCGGCGAAGTAGCGGCATCCAGAGCGCCTCGGGGCGCTCGCCTTTGGCCAACGGCGGGAGATCGACCAAAATTCTTCCGTCACCGAAGCGAAATCGATTCTTGGTCAACGATTGAAAGGTTGGGATCGCGGCGGGTTCCATTACGAAGCCGCTGCCGACGCCCAACGACAGGCGCTTCTCATCGACGACGACGCGCGTGACGTGTTTGCGCAAAGCGATCGCGCGCAACTTCGTCAACTCCACCAAGTTATCCAGCGGATGCGGGAAGCTGCCGAAGCGATCGCGGACCCCGTCGGCGATGGCGTCGACTTCCTCGAGGCTGCGTGCCTTTGCGAGTTGCTGGTAAACGGCGATCTTTTGCGAGACCTGCGGGATGTAGTCGTTGGGAATGAACGCGTCGATCTTGACGTCGATGACGGCTTCGCGTTGCTCGTCGAGCGTCTTGGACATGCCCTGGCGCGCGGCGATCGCCTCAGCGAGCATCTGACAGTAGGTATCGAAACCGACCGAAGCGATAAATCCCGATTGGGCCGCTCCCAACAGGTTGCCCGCGCCGCGAATTTCAAGGTCGCGCATCGCGATCTGCAGGCCGGACCCTAAATGCGTGAACTCGCGAATGGCTTCCAGGCGCGCTTTTGCTTCCTCGGACAACGCCTTGTGCGACTGATAGAGCAAATAGCAATAGGCCTGGTGATTGGATCGCCCGACGCGGCCGCGGAGTTGGTAGAGCTGCGCCAAACCGAATTTATCGGCGTCGTTGATCAGCATCGTGTTGACGTTAGGGATATCGATGCCGTTTTCGATAATCGTCGTGGCGACCAAGACGTCGAGGTCGCCGTCGATGAACGCGCGCATCACCGGTTCGAGCTCGTTTTCGCGCATCTGGCCGTGGCCGATGCCGATGCGCGCGCGCGGTGCCAGGCGTTCCAGCGCGTTCTTGACCGCATGGATCGACTCGATACGATTGTGCAGGTAGTAGATCTGACCGCCGCGCTCTAACTCGGCTGAGATCGCGCGTTGGACGATGGCGTCGCTCGTAGGTACGACCACCGTCTTGACGGACATCCGGTTCTTGGGGGGCGTCTGGATCAGGGAGAGATCGCGCACGCCCATCAACGACATGTGCAGCGTTCGCGGAATCGGCGTGGCCGAAAGCGTGAGCACGTCGACGCTGGTGCGATATTCTTTGAGACGTTCCTTGTGCATGACGCCGAAGCGCTGCTCTTCGTCGATGACGATCAGGCCGAGATCGGCAAAGGCCACGTCCTTTTGCAAGAGACGGTGCGTGCCCACGACGATATCGACTTTTCCTAGCGCCAAATCGCGCAAGGTTTCTCTTAGCTTGGCTTTGGAGGTGAAGCGGGAAAGCTCTTCGATGCGCAGCGGGAAGCCGGCGAAGCGCGCGATGAAGGTGCGGTAGTGCTGATCGGCCAGCAACGTGGTCGGTACGAGAACGGCGACTTGTTTCTTATCCGCGACGGCCTTGAAGGCCGCGCGAATCGCCACTTCGGTCTTCCCGTAACCGACGTCGCCGCAGATCAGCCGATCCATCGGCTGGGCCCGTTCCATGTCGGCCTTGGTCGCGTCGATCGCTTTGGTTTGGTCGGGCGTCGGTTCGTAGGCGAAGGCTTCTTCGAGTTCGGCCTGCCATGGCGTATCGGGTCCGAACGCGTGACCGCGCGACAGCTCGCGCTCGGCGTAGAGCGCGACCAAACCGTCGGCGACCTTGGCGAGTGACTCGGAGACGCGGGACTTCGTGCGGCTCCAGTCGGCGCCGCCCATTTTGGAGAGTCGCGCCGATTGGCCTTCGGCGGCGGCGTATTTGCCGACCTGATGCATCTGGGTGACGGGTACCAGCATGCGGTCGCTGCCGGCGTAACGCAGATCGAGATAATCTTGGGTTGCGCCCAAGATCGTTTCGGTGCGCAAGCCGACGTATTGTCCGATGCCGTGGACGGCATGTACGACGTAGTCGCCGACGCGCAAGTCGCCCAGCGTAACCGGTACGCCCTCTTTGACCGCGCGCAGCTTCACGCGTTTTGGCGGTAGTCCGAAAAGTTCGCGGTCGCCCAATACGCGCACGTGTAAATCGGGCAGCGCGAAGCCGCTCTCGATACTGCCGTGATCGACGCGCACGGTGTCCAATCCCGCAGCGCGCAAGATGTCGAGGGTGCGCGCGGTCGCGGTGGTGACGACGATTACGGTTTGCTGCGCGGCCAGCCACTCGCGCGCACTTTGGGCAAACATTTCGATCTGTCGATTGAAATGTTCGACCGGACGGCATTCCAAAACGAACGACGCTCCGGCGACCGGAAGCCAGGCGGCCCGATGGACTCCTTCGATGCCGCCGGGGAGAATCAAGGTCGCATAGCGTGCGAACGTTTCGCGCAGATCGTCGAGCTGCGGGTGCGGAGCGTTCACCTCGGCTAAAAGCGCTTCGCCGACGTCGTCGTCGCGAATCGAGAGTTCGCCCGAGGCGACGTCCGCGAGCAAGACGATCTGCTCCCGACCGCGCTCCTCTTCGAGCGCGCGCTCGACGTCGGACAGCATGGCGGGTTCGTCCAGAACGACCAGCGCGTCCGGGCGCAGGTAGTCCAGCAGGGTTGCTCGGCGTTCGTGCGCGAGCGCCAACCACGCCTCGGGAACGTCGTTTCCAATGTCGAGATACGCGCGCAGGGCGTCGCCCACGTTGCGGGGTCCCTCAAAGCGCTCCAGCACGCGTTGCCGATAGACATCTTCGCGCGGAATTTCGTTCCACGGTGCGATCGTGATCTCGTCGGCCTCTTCGACGCTCAACTGGCTCTGCAGATCGAAGGTGCGGATCGCGTCGACGCGATCGCCGAAAAACTCTATTCGCGTGGCGGCGTCTTGCGTCGCTGCGTAGACGTCGAGAATGCCGCCGCGAACCGCGAACTCGCCGACGGCGCTAACGATGTCGACGCGTCGATACCCAAGCCGATACAAACTTTCCTGCAGCGCATCCCAGCCCGGCTCGTCGCCGGTGCGCAGGCGTTGGCGCAAGCTCGCGAAGACGTCGGGCGGCATCGCATACTGTCGCAGCGCGGCTACGGGTGCCAACACGATGCGCGGGCGACCGTCGAGCAGATCGCCTAGCAGGGTCATGCGCGCGCTGCGTTCGGACGGACTTTCGATCGCGCCGACGCTCTCGTCACGCGAACGAACCAGGCCGATCGTATCGGATTGCGCATCGCCTGCATAGTAGAGCAAGTCGGCAAAGGCGCGCTCGGCAGCGTCGGGCGTCGGCAGGACCACCAAAATTTGCCCGCCGCGTTGGCCGTGGATGGCGGCGATGACCGCCGGACGCGCGGCGGCGATGGTTTCGTGAAGCGTCGCCGCGCTGCCCGGGCGGCGCAGGTGTTCGAGTGCACCGCCCAAACCGCGCGCATTCGCGCGCAGCGCTTGCGCGAGGGCGCCGGGAATCGAAGCGTTGGGCCGTTCGAGATGCAGTGCGTTCATGCGGGGTCGCTGAGTATAGCAGATTTCGGCCGCAACAGCGCCAGCAAAGGCGCGAATGCGAGCAGCGATAGCCCGACGTTGGTCAGCAGGTTGAGCTGCCCGTAGACGTCGGGCAGGTAACGCAGCGTCGTCGTCAACGAGAGTGCCAGGATGATTGCGGCGACGCGGGATCGCGGCGCTAGCGCCGCGACCGGCAAAAACCACAGCGCGTACCAGGGGTACGGGTTGGGGAGCGCGCACCACAACGCCAGCGCTACCGTCGCCCAGCCATCGATTTCGCGGCGCAACAGCGCGCGGATGCCGACGATCGTCAGCAAGCCGACGATGACGATCGTGCAGAGCGGCCCGATGGCCGATAGCGAAACGCTGGGAAGATAGCGACCGCCGTGTGCGGCCCCTCGCGCGATCTCGACGGCCGCGGGGAGACACCATGCCAGCAGCAGCGCGACCGCAACGATCAAACCCGCCAACGACGCCAGTCGCGCATTCCGGCCGCGTTGGGCCAGCACGAATGCAAGCGCGGCAATCACGCCGGGCGCTTTGAGCGATGCCGAGAACGCGACGATCGCCGTTCCGACGCCGACGCCGAATCGTCGAACCAGCGCGAAACC
>DATKGB010000042.1:0-3983 GCA_035544315.1 Verrucomicrobiia bacterium | reverse complement strand
CTCGACCCCCTCACGGATCAGCGCGGAGATCGAGGTTTTCCGGAGACGAGCCACGTCACGCAACTGGCGCTCCTGAGCCTGGGTTAACTGGACCTGAATACGATGCATGCCATCATTTTACTGCGAATGATGGCATGGCGTCAACGCGCGGCCGATTTCGGAAAACCAGGTCAGCTAAAGAGCGCATTCGTCATTGGGCGCTGCCACTTTCAGAATCGCGTGGCTGATGGCTAGTGGGCTAACTCCAGGAAGCGGTCCAGGCCGTTGATGAGGCGCATCGCGTCGACGCTCGGCGTTGCGGCTTCCAGCAATGCCGGCGAATAGACCAGAACGGCCATCGCGCGAGCGCGCGATACCGCTACGTTGAGGCGGTTGCGCTCGAATAAAAACTCCACCGAGCGCGGCATCTCTTCGCCGCTGGAGGTCGCCATCGAGTAGAAGACGACGTAGGCTTCGCGGCCCTGGAACTTGTTGACGGTGCCAACCTCGATGCCCTTCCCGAAACGCGCGCGCAGCAGTTCGTCGATGAGGATGCGTTGTGCGTTGTACGGCGAGACCACGATGATGTCGTCGGGTCGGATCGCGCGGCGTACGCCGTCGCGACCCACGAGTTCACCGGCAAGCAGATGCCCGATCTCATCGGCGATGCGCGCGGCTTCCTCGCGCGAGGCCACGCGATTCCCTTCGTGCGCGACGGCGATAGCACGCAGACCGGCGCCGCGCAGTCCGTCAGAGAATATTTCCTGATGATTGCACGACGGCGCTTCGTGGAGCCGACCGCGATACGAGAGTTCGGAAACGAATGTGCAAATGTCGCGGTGCATGCGATGTGTCTTGGTGAGAAAGACGCCACGCTCGGGCGGCACGGTCGCCTCGCCGTCGAGCAGATAATCTAAAACAGAGAGCCCGACGTCTCCGGGATGCGTTGTGTGGGCGACCTGCGAAAGCTGCGCCGGGTCACCCAGCAGCACGACGTTGCGAGCTGCCCGAGTCATCGCGACGAACTTGGGCTGTTCGATCTGCCCGGCTTCGTCGACGAACAGGTAATCGATTGCATCGATGAAATTTTTGCCGGCAAAGAGCCACGCCGTGCCCGCATACAGCTTGCTGCCATCGGGTTTAGCCGTCGACTTCGAAACGATGTACCCGTCGGGAACGCCCGGCCCGGGAACGTAGATGTCTTTCTTATTGTTGTATTTGTATCGCCCGGCGAACGTGACGCTTCGCAGCCGCGCCTCCAGCGCGATGCGGTCCAGCAAGTTGTGGGCGGCGGTATGACTGGGCGCCGCGACGCCGACGGTCTTGCCTTCGGCGATGAGGGAGACGATTAGTTCTGCGGCGACCTGCGTCTTGCCCGATCCCGGCGGTCCTTGGATGAAGAGTGTGCTGCCGTCGAGGGCATGCACCAGCGGAAGAATGGTCGCGCCGTTGGGATCGGCAGGCTGGATGCGTTGGTTTGCGTCGCGCGCTATCAGACGCGGCGCTGTGCCGAGCAGCACGTCGGCAAACGGACCTTCGGGAACCGCATCGCTCTGCAACGTCTGCTCGGCGATGGCGAGCAGCGTAGTAACTAGCGAGGCACTCATAAAGGTGTTCGGGCCTTCGACGATCGCCGCCGGTACCAGTGCGCCAGGTTTGATGCGTATTTCGAGGAGGCATTCGTCGTTGTCGATGGCGACCACGGTTCCGCAATCCTCTCGGCTCGCCAAATCCATGACGGACGCACCCGCCTTGATCTTGTGCTGCTGCGGCGGAAAGCGCAACGTTAGAATTCCTGCCTCGTCTGCGACGACGCTGAGGCCCCCGATGGCCGCGCTGTTGCGTTCGATGACGTCGCGCGGATCTTCGGAAAAGGCATCGCAGGCGTCGTGAAATGCCCACCATTGCGGCTTGGCCTCGCGGTCGTAAAAGGCGAGCATCTCGCCCAGCATCCAGCGTATGCGGGCCGTCGGCGGGAGTGCCTTGGCCTGTTCTGGATCGAAATCCGTCGGCAACGATTCAAACAGGCGCGCTCGCATAGCGGTGACCTCGGCACGGCGGTCGAGCGTTGATTCTGCCAGCGACGCAGACGGTTGGTCGTACGCCGGGCCGACCGCTTGGGGATTGGCCTCGCGCAGCGACCACAACCATTGCAGCAGATGGAGGGTCGATTCGCAATCGAAGCGATTGTATTGCTCGATGTCGGCCAGAATGTCATCTTCGGGTGCGCCAGCGGCTCGCGAGGCTAGCCAGCGCTCGAACGCGACGATCGAATCGTCGCCTTTCTTGACGCCGGTTCGCGTGCGCGTTTCGTAGAGCGGTTCGAGGTATTTGATCCCGTAGCGTGGCTGACCGATCATGATCGATTGCTTGACGACGCGATACAGATCGACGAAGCAACCCTCGCGCAACAGCGAATGCACCTCCTCCTCGCGGGTCCGATGGCGCTCCATCAATTTCTTCATCGCGGTTTGTTCGTACGACCCGTAATGATAGATATGCAGGTCGGGGTGTGCCGCTCGACGCTCCACGATGTAGTCGATGAAGGCTTCGAATCCGCGGCGTTCGGCTGCGAAGTGAAGCGGGGTCGTCGCAGTGCTGCGATCGCAACCCCAGAAACCCTGGAAGCCGCCATCGATGGTGTGTACGCCGAACAGATATTCCAGGCCGCTGGTAGCGCCGAACCAGCGATCGCCGCCGGCCACGAACGGGTCGCCCTCCATATCAAAGAAGACGTCGCCCGCGCAAGGCGCGGGGAGTAACGCAAATCCCCGAGCGGTCGTCGCTTCCGGATCCGCCTCCAGGACCAGCACCCGATACGGATCGGGCTCACCCTCGGCGATCGCTTGGCGCTGGTCGTTCTGGAGACTGGCTTGCGTGGTGAGTTTCCACCAGGTCGACGAGACGATGCCGCTAGGGCGCGACTCTGCGGTTTGCGTGGCGAGTTCACCGAGGGTCGCGATGCCCGCAGCGTTAAGGCGGTCGACTTGGCTGTGCCGCATGCCGGCGACGCGGCTCAGATGATCGGCCGCATCGAGTTGGGCGTTGCAGCGAGCCTGCCACGGGCACAGATCGCAGTGCGACACCGGGTAGGGCGACGTCGCGGCTCCGCCCGAAACGTGAATTTCGAACCGTAGCTTGACCGCGCGATAGTGCGCGGAAAAATCGGCGACGTCGAACGATTCTTCGCGTCCGTCGCCGAGCACGACGTGCATGCGCTCGGGCATCGCACCCTGGATTCGCGCGACGTGTTCGCTGTAGTAACACAGTTGGAGGATAAAGTAGGCTTCGGTGTGACGCGCCAATTTGGTATCGGCGACTTCGTACCGGTAGTCGCCCAAATCCGACGGCATCTCGGTGCGGCGTAGAAAGTCCGCGTACCCGACCCAGCCTTCGTGATAGAACGCGGCCTGGTAGATGATCGGCGTCCCGGCGCGCATCGCACGTTCGGTCGCCGCCGCGGCTTCGATGATCTCGCTCATGCCGTGCGGGCGAGGGATCGTGACGATGCCGACACCTTGCGCGGCCAAGCGCTCGAGGTAGTGTTGCTCGTGCTGTTCGCCCAGCCGTCGCAAGACCTCGGCCTGGGGCTGATCGACCTCGGGGCGTTCGAGTTCACCCAACGCGACGAGGCGATCTAGCGAAGTTAGGTGCTCGCAGGCGAGATAATTGTTCAGGTCGCTAGCCGAGTAGACCAAAGCGCCGTCGATACGTTGCATGTCGTCCAGAGTATTCCGGGCGACTGCCATACGCCTGGCATTCTTGGTATGGACTCCTCCCGAGCAGCGGCGGCGGTAGGTCGCTTCATCGAGACATTTCGCGTACCGCTCCTCCGGGGCGGCAAGGAGCAGAGTCCAGTTTTTGGCGTTCACACCGTGCCACCCATCTGACACGGTTGTCGCGCAGAATCGTCGCATGGACCCATTACTGGCCGCTCGCCATCTTCCCGTCCTGGCCGACCGCGCGGTTCGCGACGCGATCGTCGCGGCGCTGGGCTCGGGCCG